>DBFWXD010000349.1:0-5258 GCA_048215895.1 Eubacteriales bacterium | reverse complement strand
GAACGAACTGGTGGTGCTGGGAGCGGTGGTGCTGCTGCGGGCTTTGCTGTCCCTGCTCATCCATTTTGAGATGAAATCCCACCGCTGATTTCGATAGAAAGAGTTGGAAACGCAATGACGACCATTTATCTTGTACGTCACGCCGAGGCAGAGGGTAACCTCTACCGGCGGATTCACGGCTGGTACGACGCCCTGGTTACGGATAACGGCTTTGCCCAGATGAAATGTCTGGAGGAGCGCTTCCGGGACATCCCGGTGGATACGGTATGGTCCAGCGATCTGTACCGTACCAAGACCACTGCCCGGGCGGTATATGAGCCCAAAGGGCTGACGCTCCAGACAGACCCCCAGCTCCGGGAGCTGAACTTTGGAACCTGGGAGGACAAGACCTGGGGCGAGGTCTATCAGCATGAGGAGGATGAAATCATCCGCTTTAATGCCAGCGACCCCACCTGGCGGGCGCCTGGAGGAGAAAATCTGGCCGAGGCAGGGGCACGGCTCCAGCAGGCAATTACCCGCATTGCCAGGGAGAATCCGAACAAGACCGTGGCGATTTTCTCCCACGGAACGGCTATCCGCCAGTTTTTGGCCAACGTCCAGGGCCTGTCCCCCCAGGAGTGGGGAAAGCTCAGTCACAGTGAAAACACCGCTGTGTCCTGCCTGACGTTTGACGGAGAACATTTTACTGTGCGCTTTCAGAACGATGCCTCCCACCTGCCCCAGGAGCTGACCACCCTGGGCAAGCAGCTGTGGTGGAAGCAGGGCGGCAAGGCCAGAGATGTAAATCTGTGGTTCCGGCCCATTCGCTGGGAAGAGGAGAAGGGAATTTATCTGGAAGCCCGGCATGAGGCCTGGATCTCCACCCACGGAGAGCAGGTGCCCTTTGATGGAGAGGGGTTCTTGCGGGATGCCCAGATGCACCTGTCCCGCACCCCCTGGGGAGTGACCCTGGCCTTTGCCGACGAGGAGCTGGCTGGTGTGCTCCAGCTGGACCCGGAGCGGTATGCGCAGGATCAAGCCGGATACATCCCCTTCTGCTATGTGTCTCCCAAGCACAGAGAACAGAATCTGGGGGTCCAGCTCATCGGCCAGGCGGTAGCCTTCTACCGCCCCCTGGGCCGGGACAAGCTCCGCCTGCGCTGCGCCCCCTATAACCATCGGGCCCAGCATTTTTATCAGAAATACGGCTTTGTAAAAATTGGGGACGAGGCCGGAGGCCGGGTGCCTCTGGAAATCTTGGAGAAGTACATAGGCTATGAGCGGTGAGCCGTTCCCCAGGCTGCGTTTGCAGTGCTGGGGCGGCGGCGCAGCCCGACCGGAAAAGGAAATGGAACATGAACCTGGGAACTGTGCTTCTTGACCTGCTGTTCCCGCCTAAATGTCCCTATTGCCAACGGGTTTTGGCCGATCCACGTGCGTTTGTCTGTCCCCAATGTCAGGATAAGCTCCCCTGGCTTGTGGGAACGAAAGGGGAACGGCGTGTGGATTTTACCGACGGCTGCTTTTCGCCTCTGGCCTATCGGGGCGCGGTGCCCGATGCGGTACATCGGTATAAATTCCGTCCTGTGCGGGCCTACTGCGTCCCCTTTGGGGCGGTGATGGCCCAAAGTCTTCAGGACCATCTGCCGGAACAGGCGGACTTGATTACCTGGTGCCCTCTGAGTAAAAAGCGCCTGCGTGAGCGGGGCTTTGATCAGGCGGAGCTGCTGGCAAGGGAAGTGGGGAAGCGGCTGTCCCTGCCGGTGGCGGGAACGCTGAAAAAAGTACGGCACACCGGTCCGCAGTCTGCGCTGGAAGAGGAGAGCGCCCGCCGGGCAAACGCCCGGGGCGCCTATGCCCTGCTTTCCAATGGAGATGTGAAGGGGCACAGGATCGTTCTGGTGGACGATGTGGTCACTTCGGGCGCTACCATGTCTGAGTGCGCGGGCCTGCTGCGCATGGCCGGAGCGGCGGCGGTCTATGGGCTGACCTTGGCCCAGGCTCGGCGGGATTAGGCAGGAAAAGGGCAAAATACCGGAGAAAATTGTAAGAAAAAATGATTGAAATACCGCTTCCTTATGGCTATAATATAGTATGCCGAATCGTAACAGCCGCTTTTGCGGCGCTGAATATAAAGAAATTATAAGGTGGAGCAAAATTATGGGGCTTTTTAGTAAAGATATCGGTATCGATCTGGGTACCGCTTCTGTTCTGGTATATATCAAGGGTAAGGGCGTGGTGCTGCGCGAGCCCTCTGTGGTTGCCATCGACAAGAACAATGGCAAGCTGCTGAAGGTTGGCGCTGAGGCCCAGGCTATGCTGGGTCGTACCCCCGGAAATATCGTAGCCATGCGTCCCCTGCGGGAGGGCGTCATTTCCGACTATGACATGACCGAGCGCATGCTGAAGGAGTTTATCAAAAAGGTGACCACCTTCTCCATCTTCAAGCCCCGCCTGCTCATCTGCGTTCCCTCCGGCATTACCGAGGTTGAGGAGCGCGCGGTGGTGGACGCCGGCATCCAGGCCGGTGCCCGCCGGGCCTACCTCATTGAGGAGCCTGTGGCCGCTGCCATCGGCGCCGGCATTGACATCACCAAGCCCGACGGCCATATGGTGGTGGACATCGGCGGCGGTACTGCCGATGTGGCGGTTATCTCCCTGGGCGGTGTGGTAGAGTCCGCCTCCATCAAAATTGCCGGCGATAAGTTTGACGAGGCTGTGGTGAAGTATATCCGCCGCAAGCACAACGTCCTCATCGGCGACCGTACCGCTGAGGAGCTGAAGATGACCATCGGCTGTGTCTTCCCCCGGCCGGAGGAAGTTACCATGGAGATCAAGGGCCGCTGCCTGATGACCGGCCTGCCCCGTGTGTTCTCCGTCTCCTCCAGTGAGATGATCGAGGCCTTTGAGGAGGTCTCCAGCCGCATTCTGGAGGCCATCCACGGCGTTCTGGAGCGTACGCCCCCCGAACTGGTGGCCGATATTTCCACCAACGGCATTGTCATGACCGGCGGCGGCTCTCTGCTGTGGGGCTTTGACAAGCTGGTGGAGTCTCACACCGGCATCGAGACCCATGTGGCGGATGACGCCATCTCCTGCGTGGCCTACGGCACCGGCAAGAGCCTGGACAGCCTGGATCAGATGCAGGACGGCACCATGAACCTGTCCCGCCGCAAGCAGATGAATTATTGATCACACAAATGAAAAGCCGGTCAGCATTTGCTGACCGACTTTTTTACACACAAGACAGACGCGGTACATCCGTGAGACAAGGAGGATTGCAATGGACGCACTGCAGGAAGTACTGAATATCGTAGCCAAAGCCATAGGCCTGAAGGAGCTTACCTTGGGAGCTGTATTCCGGGTTGTGCTGATGGTTCTCATTGGCTATGTCATCATCCGCATGCTGATGCGTGTGGTGGACCGGCTCTTGGAGCGAAGTAAGTCCATGGTGGACATCCGGGTGTACATCAGTTCAGGCGTGAAGATATTCCTGTGGTTCCTGCTGGCCCTGATGATCGCAGGCTCCCTGAACATCGATGTGACGTCGGTCATCGCCATGCTGAGCGTAGCCGGCTTGGCAGTTTCTCTGGCTCTGCAAAATACCCTGTCCAATCTGGCGGGAGGGCTGCAGATCCTGGTCAGCAAACCCTTCGTGGTGGGCGATTACATCGATGCGGATGGAACGGCCGGTACGGTGGCAGAGATCGGCCTGGCCTACACCAAGCTGACCACACCGGACGCCAAGCGTATCTCGGTCCCCAACAACCAGATTGCGGCGGCAAAAGTGACCAACTATACCAATGACGACGGCCGTCGTGTGGACCTGGTCTTCTCCGCCTCCTACGACGCCCCCACCGAGACTGTGAAGACCGCCATCCGGGAGGTGGTGGACTCCATCCCGGCCATCCGGCAGGACCCCAAGCCGGTGATCTGGATCAATGCCTACGGCGCCAGCTCCATCGACTATGTGGTGCGGGCCTGGACCACCACCAAGGACTACTGGGATGTATACTACGCCCTCATGGAGGGGGTGCGGGAGTCCTTCGCCCGCCACAATGTGGAGATGACCTATAATCATCTCAACGTCCACTTGCTGGAGAAAAAGTAACAACGGCGGGACCGCGGATTCCGTGGTCCCGTTTTTGTTTGGAGGCAGGCATCTCAGGGCATGGCCAATCCGTGGAGAAAACCATCCAGCTGCGGCGAGAGTACTTCGCCGCCGATTACCGTATTCTTATAGAGAAGCAGGTTGGCCTGTACCCCTTGTTCTCCAGAGGGATAGTTGGTAATCTCATAGGTGTAGCGCTTGACCCGCTTCCCGGCGTATTCTTCCAGGTCAAAGCCCTGCTGGGCTTGAAGGGCCAGGTACTCGTCGTAGCTCTCGTCCATTTCGGCAGGAATCAGCAGTTCCTGAGAGGCGATAGGCTCAGAAGATACCTGCCAGCCGTAGGCAGACAGGTAGGCGATCCGGTCCTCATTGCTTTTGACGCCTTTTGGATTGGGCAGGGCGGAGGCGGACACCTCCTGGCTTACCATGGCCTGGCCGAAATTCAGGCCTACGGCGCAGCAGCACAGAAGAGCGGCCACCGCGACGCCCAGGGCCAGCTTACGCCGGGGCATTTTTGCAGTTACGATCAACACAGCGCATATCTCCTTCCCTGTGTGTGTTCTCCCTTTACCATATGCGGCGGGGAGGAGGAGTATGACGGTGCAAGAGAAAGGAACGGCTTTATATATGGAGCGTCTGGACAAACAACTGGCTTCCACCGGGCGGTGGAGCCGGAAAGAGATCAAGGATATGATCCGCCAGGGGCGGATCTTGGTGAACGGTCTGCCCGCCCGCCGTCCGGAGGACAAGGTGGGGGATGAGGACCAGCTGGTGGTGGATGGACAGGTGGTGGACTGCGCGCCCTTTGTCTATGTAATGATGCACAAACCATCGGGACTTCTTTCTGCCACAGAAGACAAGCGGCAGGCTACGGTGGTGGATCTGCTGCCGCCGGAGCTTCGGCGCAGAGGACTGTTTCCGGTGGGGCGGCTGGACAAGGATACCACCGGCCTTTTGCTGCTCACCGATGACGGAGCGCTGGCCCATGATCTGCTCTCGCCCAAAAAGCATGTGGACAAGGTCTATCTGGCCCGGGTGGAGGGACGGATCGATGAGACGGATGTGGCGGCGCTGGCCCAGGGAATGGTGCTGGGAGGTGGGCTGCAATGCCTTCCGGCGGGGCTGAAACCGCTTGGGGATGGAGAGACGTGTCTGGTGACCCTGCGGG
>DBFWXD010000348.1:0-2520 GCA_048215895.1 Eubacteriales bacterium | reverse complement strand
GCTTTATCGCCATGAAGGGCATGGCGGGGGGCCTGCTCCAGAACGGAACGGTGGCCGCCGCCTGGATGGCCCGGCAGGAGGGCGTGGTGCCCATCTGGGGGGTGCAGCACGAGTGGGAGCTGGACCAGTTTTTGGCCTGCGTGAAGCAGACCCCCGCCTGGACCGAGGAATATCAGGCCGTGGTGGACCACGACCGCGCGGAGCTGACGGGCAACTTCTGCCGCTCCTGCGGATACTGCATGCCCTGCCCCGTGGGCATTCAGATCAACCAGTGCGCCCGCATGAACCTGATGCTCCGGCGCATGCCCCAGGCGGACTACCTCACCCAGTACTGGCAGGACGAGATGAAGAAGATCGAGCTGTGCCTGCACTGCAACCAGTGCAGCAAAAAGTGCCCCTACGGCCTGGATACCCCCCGGCTGCTTCAGGAAAACTATCAGGAGTACTGGACCTATTTTGAGAAATAATCCTGCTTTTCTGCCCAAAGAGGCAAATTTGAACCCAATGAAAAGAGGCCCATCATGAGCTTTGACCGCGATTTATTTCTGCCCGTAAGCAAAGAGGATATGCAGCGCCGGGGCTGGGATTCTTATGACTTCCTGCTCATCACCGGCGATGCCTATGTAGACCACCCCTCCTTCGGCCCCACCATCATCGGCCGGGTACTGGAGGCCAAGGGCTACCGGGTGGCCATCCTGGCCCAGCCCGACTGGCACAGCGCCCAGCCCTTTCAAGCCCTGGGCCGTCCAAGGCTTGGCGTGATGATCTCCGCGGGGAACATCGACTCCATGGTGGCCCACTACACCGCCGCCCGGAAGCGCCGCCACGACGACGCCTACTCCCCCGGCCGGAAGGCGGGCTTGCGCCCCGACCACGCCACCGTGGTCTACTCCAACCGGGTGCGGGAGGCCTTTGGGGACATCCCCATCATCATCGGCGGCCTGGAGGCCAGCCTTCGCCGCTTTGCCCACTACGACTACTGGGAGGACAAGGTGCGCCGGAGCATCCTCTTTGACGCCCAGGCGGACATCCTCACCTACGGCATGGGGGAGAAGGCCTCCATGGAGATTGCCGCGCGCCTGGCCAGCGGCACCCCGGTGAGCGAAATCACCGACGTGCGGGGCACCTGTGTGGCGGCCAAATATCCCGATGTGTGCGCCTACCCCAAGGTGGAGGTCCCCTCCTTTGAGGAGGTGTCCCAGAGCAAGGAGGCCTACGCCCGGGCCAACATGGTGGAGTACCTGGAGCACGACGCCGTGTCGGGCAAGGCTATTTTGCAAAAGCACGGCCGGGAATTTTTGATCGTCAATCCCCCCGCCTATCCCCTCACCACCCAGGAGATGGACTGGGTGGCGGAGCTGCCCTATGTGCGGGAGCCCCACCCCATGTACGACGAGATGGGGGGCGTGCCCGCCATTGAAGAGGTGCGCTTCTCCGTCACCCACAACCGGGGCTGCTTTGGCGCCTGCAATTTCTGTTCCCTGGCCTTCCACCAGGGGCGGACCATCTCCTGCCGAAGCCACGAGAGCGTCATCCGGGAGGTAAAGGCCCTCACCCAGCACCCGGGCTTCAAGGGCTATATCCACGACGTGGGCGGCCCCTCGGCCACCTTCCGCCGCCCCTCCTGCCAGAAGCAGCTGAAGTCAGGCATGTGCCGCAACCGCGCCTGTCTGGCCCCCGAGCCCTGCCCCAACCTGGACGCCGACCACACCGACTATATGATGCTCCTGCGCAAGCTCCGGGAGATCCCCAAGGTGAAAAAGGTGTTCATCCGCTCGGGCATCCGCTTTGATTACCTGATGAAGGACCCCAGCGGGGAGTTCTTTACCGACCTGGTGCAGCACCACATTTCCGGCCAGCTCAAAGTGGCCCCGGAGCACTGCGTAAACCACACCCTGGACTACATGGGCAAGCCCCACATCGAGGTCTATGAGAAGTTCCGGGAGAAGTACTTCAAGCTCAACCGCCGCTACGGCAAGGACCAGTATCTGGTGCCCTACCTCATCTCCTCCCACCCGGGCTGTACCCTGGAGGACGCGGTGCAGCTGGCCGAGTGGCTCAACAAGCAGGGCCACATGCCCGAGCAGGTCCAGGACTTCTATCCCACCCCCGGCACCCTGGCCACCTGCATGTGGTATACGGGAATCGATCCCCGGACCATGAAGCCGGTGTTCGTGCCCAAAACGCCCCACGACAAGGCCCTCCAGCGGGCCCTTATGCAGTGGAGAAAGCCCCAGAACCGCGCCCTGGTGCTGGAGGCCCTCCACAAGACGGGCCGGGAGGACCTCATCGGCTACGGCAAGCACTGCCTCATCCGCCCGGGCAAGGGCCCAAGTCCCGCCGCCCAGGGGGAGAAGGAGGGGCGCCGTGCCGTGCCCGGCAAGAAGAACGCCGCCCCCGCCCGAGGCAAGGGCAAGAGCGCTAAGTCCGGAAAGCCCGGCAAGGGCTTTGACGGCCGCCACGCCGTGGAGAAAAAGAGCGCCGCCTCCAGCCCCAAGCGCAAGGCGGGCTGGGCCAAGC
>DBFWXD010000347.1:0-2884 GCA_048215895.1 Eubacteriales bacterium | reverse complement strand
TGGAGTAGACCACCTTCAGGTGTTCGATGCCCCGTTTGCGCAGCTCCTTGCGCATGACCCGCGCCAGAGGGCAGCCCTGGGTTTTGGAAATGTCCGTAATCTGGAAGGCGGTGGGGTCCAGCTTGTTGCCGGAGCCCATGGCACTGATGATTTTTACCTGTAAGGCAATACACCTTGACACCAATTCCAGCTTTGCGGCCACGGTATCGATGCAGTCGATCACATAGTCGTACTGCTTGAGATCCACCTCGTCGGCATTTTGAGGCAGGTAAAACATCCGGATGGCCATCACCTGGCAGTCGGGATTGATGTCCTTTACCCGCTGGGCCATCACCTCCGCCTTGGGCTGCCCAAGGGTAGAGTGGAGGGCGGCGATCTGGCGGTTCAGGTTGCTCTCAGACACGGTGTCGTCATCATAAAGGTGTAAAGTACCTACACCTGCTCTCGCAAGAGCCTCAACGCAAAAGCCCCCAACGCCTCCTACGCCGAAGACGGCTACCTTGGCGTTTTTCAGGCGCTCCACGGGCTCGTCCCCAATGAGCAGGCGGGTACGGATCAGTTGATCGGACATGAAAACTCTCCCCTTATCCAGCGGTTTTGGTTAGTATACCACAGCGGGACGCGGAAGAAAAGGGGTTACACCAGCTGGTAAAAGAGTCCATGCTGCACGCAGTACCAATAAAGCTTCCCGTGGCCAATGCGAGGCAGACGGGTCTGCAAATCCCACTCCGGATAGAGCCGCTTCAAAATCAGGGTGTCTCCGGTTACCAGTGCCACAAAGGAGACGTAGTGCTCCTTGGTCATGGGGTGGGAAGAGGTAATATAGTAGTCATTTTCAATGAGCTCCACGGTGAGCCGCTCCTCCTCCGGGGCCTTGACCGCCTCCAGGGGGCTGAGCTTCTGGCCGCAGCAGGAGACAGCCGCCTCGTCGGCGGAGGTAAGCAGATTGCCGCAGGTGGGGCAGACGTAAAAGTTCAGATTTTTCATAGTTCCTCCAGTTTGATCACGTTCGGATAATTCTCCAGACAGCAGGCCCTCCAGCTCCACGCCCAGCGTCTGGGCCAGGCGGGGGAGCAGAGAGACGTCGGGACAACCCTGGCCCCGCTCCCATTTGGACACAGCCTTGTCACTGACCTCCAGCCGTCCAGCCAGCTGCCGCTGGGTCAAACCCTGCCGGGTGCGCAGACGCCGGATCAGAGCGCCAATTTTTTCATAGTCCATATAGGTTCCTCCTGTGAACGGGTTTGTTCTCAAACAGAATAGCAGATTTTTGTTTTCTTGCCAACCGACGTTTCGTAGACAAGCCAAACGGCGCACACGCCAAAGCGTATGCGCCGTCAAAGGCAGAAGCTTATTTTACCAGCATGCTCATGTCATACATACCGGGCGCGTTCACGGTGGCCATGAATTTGGCCGCCTCTACCGCACCCTGGGCAAAGATCTCCCGGGAGAGGGCAGTGTGCTTGATCTCCATCACCTCGTCGTGACCGGCGAAGATGATCTCGTGCTCGCCCACGATGGTGCCGCCCCGGACGGCGGAGATGCCGATCTCCTTCTTGTCACGGGGGTGGCGGGTGGAGTGACGCTCGTACACATACTCCGTCTCGTGGCCGCAGGCCTGGGCCGCAGCGTCGGCAATCATCAGGGCAGTGCCGGAGGGGGCGTCCACCTTGCGGCGGTGGTGGCGCTCTACGATTTCAATGTCGTAGCTGTCGCCCAAAATGGAGGCAGCCTTCTTCACCAGCTCCAGCAGCACATTGATGCCCAAAGACATATTGGCCGAGCGGAAGATGGGAACCTCCAGCGCGGCGGCGCCGATCTGGGCGATCTGCTCCGGGGTATAGCCGGTGGTGGCCAGCACCAGAGGAATCTTCCGCTCCCGGGCAAACTTCAAAAGGCCTTCCAGGGCGGCAGGGGAGGAGAAGTCAATGACCGCATCCGCCTCACCCTGGAACTGCTCCGGAGAGGAGAAGACGGGAAACTCCCGGTCGGCGGGACCCAGCACGTCAAATCCAGCGACCACCTCCACCTGGGGGTCGGCCTGGCACAGCTCGGCTACGACCCGGCCCATATGGCCGTTGCAGCCGGAAATGATTATCTTCAGCATAGGGCGCTCCTTACTTCAAAAGGCCCATGCGCTCCATGGAGCCGCGCAGAATCGCCAGGTTCTTTTCCGACATGTCGCACAGAGGCAGACGCAGGGGACCGGCCTCCATGCCCATGAGGTTCATAGCCGTCTTCACGGGGATGGGGTTGACCTCGCAGAACAGGGCGTCGATCAGGTCCATATACTGGATCTGCAGCTTGGAGGCGGCCTCAATGTCGTTGTCCAGGCACAGGTGGCTCATCTTCACCATAACCTCGGGGGCGATGTTGGCCACCACAGAGATGACGCCCTTGGCGCCCAGGGCCATCATGGGCACCACCTGGTCGTCGTTGCCGGACCAGACATAGAAATCGTCGGGGCAGAGGTAGCGGGTGTGGGCCAGCAGGGAGAAGTTTCCGCTGGCCTCCTTCACGCCGTTGATCTTGGGGTTCTCGGAGAGAATCTTGTAGGTATCGGCAGTAAAGGAGACACCGGTACGGCTGGGCACATTGTAGAGGATGATGGGCAGCTCCACCCGGTCGGCAATGTACTCATAGTGCTTGATGAGGCCGGTCTGGCTGGCCTTGTTATAATAAGGAGTCACGTGCAGCAGCGCATCGGCCCCGGAATCCTGGGCGTGCTGGGAGAGGTAGACGGCGGCGGAGGTGTCGTTGGAGCCGGCGCCGGCGATGACCTTCACCCGGTGGTTGACCCGCTTGACGCAGAATTCCACGGCAGCAATGTGCTCCCGGATGGACATGGTGGCAGACTCGCCGGTGGTGCCGCAGACGCACACCG
>DBFWXD010000346.1:0-2452 GCA_048215895.1 Eubacteriales bacterium | reverse complement strand
AAAAAGACTCGCCAGCGCATAAGGAAACCAGTACAATAAAAGGTACGCGTAAGATGACCTGGAGGGAAGATCATGAACCGTACCTTGGAACAGATCCTGCCAAAAGTGCAGAAGCCGGCCCGATACACCGGCGGAGAATATAACGCGGTAGTCAAGGACCGTGGAGAGGTAGATCTGCGCTATGCTCTGTGTTTTCCGGATACCTATGAGATTGGTATGTCCAATTTGGGCTGCCGGATTCTCTATGGGGTAATGAACCGGGAAAAGGGAGTGTGGTGCGAGCGGTGCTATGCCCCATGGGGAGACATGGAGGAGGAGATGCGCCGGGAAGGACTGCTCCTCTATGGCCTGGAGAGCGGAGATCCTATCTCTGACTTTGACATCATTGGGTTTTCGCTGGGCTATGAGATGGCCTACACCAATGTGCTCAACATGCTGGATTTGGCCGGACTGCCCCTGCGCTCTGAGCAGCGTCCGCAGCTCACTCCTCTGGTGGTAGCCGGCGGAACCTGCTGTTATAATCCGGAGCCTCTGGCCCCCTTTATCGACTTCTTCGTTCTGGGAGAAGGGGAGGAGGTCACCCTGGAGTACATTGAGCTCTACCGTCAGGCCCGTGAGGAGTGCTGGACCAAGGAGGAGTTCCTTCAGGAAGTGGCCAAGATTCCCGGCATCTATGTTCCATCCTTCTATGAGCCGGTCTATCGTCCCGACGGCACGCTGGAGGAGATGGCAATTGTGGAGGGCTCCGGGGCCCCGGAGAAGGTGACCAAGCGGGTCGTGGAGGACATGGATCAGTCCTACTTCCCGGTAAAGACCATCATCCCCTCCACAGAGATCGTCCACGACCGGGTGATGCTGGAGCTGTTCCGGGGCTGCATCCGGGGCTGCCGGTTCTGCCAGGCGGGGTATGTGTACCGCCCGGTGCGAAACCGCAGCCCGAAGCTGCTGGCGGAGTACGGCAAGGCGGCCTGTGAGGACTCCGGCTATCAGGAGATGACCCTGTCGTCCCTGTCCTCCACCGACTACCCCTGTCTGCTGGAGCTGTGCGACGAGCTACTGGATTATTGTGCCCCACGGGATATTGGGCTTTCGCTGCCCTCCCTGCGGGCGGATACCTTCTCCATGAATCTGATGGAGCGGCTGCAGCGGGTACGCAAGGGTGGACTCACCTTTGCCCCCGAAGCCGGTACCCAGCGCCTGCGGGATGCCATCAATAAGAACCTCCGGGAGGAGGACCTTCTCCAGTCGGTGCGCACCGCGTTTGCGGGGGGCTGGAGCGGCGTAAAGCTCTACTTTATGCTGGGCCTGCCCACTGAGACCGACGAGGACGTGCTGGGCATTGCCGATCTGGCCCGGAAGGTCTACTTTGCATGGCGGGAATGTACCCCCAACAAGGCCAGAGGAGTGCGGATTACCGTGTCTACCTCCTGGTTCGTGCCCAAGCCTCACACGGCTTTCCAGTGGGACGCTCAGATCCCCGTGGAGGAGTACCAGCGCCGGGTGAACCTGCTCCGGGATGCCCTGAAGCGGGACAAATCCATCACCTATAACTGGCACGACCCGGAGACCAGCTATCTGGAGGCCATTTTCTCCCGTGGTGACCGCCGCCTGGCGGATGTGCTGGAGTGGGCCTGGGAGCACGGGGCCAAGATGGACTCCTGGACGGAGTATTTCGATTTCCAGCGGTGGATGGATGCCCTGAAGGCCTGCGGCCTGGACGGTGACTTCTATGCCCACCGGGAGCGGGGGAGAGACGAGGTCTTCCCCTGGTGCCGCATTGACCCCATGGTGACCACAAACTTCTTGTGGCGGGAGCGGGAGCTGTGCTACCAGTCCCAGACCACCCCGGACTGCCGTACGCGCTGCTCCGGCTGCGGGGCAAACCGACTGCTGTCAGGAGGTGTGTGCAATGGCTGACCGCCTGCTCTTTTCCAAAACGGGCCGGGCCCGGTATATTTCTCATCTGGACCTGATGCGCACCTTCCAGACGGCCTTTGCCCGGGCGAAGATTCCCATCAAGCATACCGAAGGGTTCCATCCCCATCCCTTTGTTTCCATTGCGCTGCCCCTGTCCGTGGGCTATTCCAGCGAGTGTGAGATTCTGGAGTTTGGTCTTCTGGAGGGCACGGACCCGGAGACGGTGCCTGCCCGGCTTACCGCGGTTATGCCCGAAGGGATCACCGTGCATCAGTGCTATCCGGCACAGCGGAAGCTGAAGGAGCTTTGTTATATCAACTACATTATGAATTTTGAGTATCCCGAGGGACGCCCCCAGGAATGTGAACCCGCCATTGCCGAGCTGCTGGGGCGGGAGAGCCTGGTAGTGGAGAAGAAGTCCAACAAGTCCAAGAAGGGATATACCGAGGTGGACCTGATCCCTCTGATCCGGGAGTGGACCGTGGAGTGCCAGAGCGATACCATGACCTTGAGCATGGTGGTGGCCGCGCAGAAC
>DBFWXD010000345.1:0-3344 GCA_048215895.1 Eubacteriales bacterium | reverse complement strand
CGGTGTGGAAAATTATACAATTCTTGCCCCGGCTGCCGACTTGGCGGTGGAGGCGGATGTGCTGCCCACTCTGGGAGAACTGCGTGTGGAGGGGATGACATGAGTCACGCCGCTTATCTGCGGGATCTGCTGCGCCCCCTGGGGGTCTATGATTGGAACGCCCCCTTCAACGGAGGGGAGCTGGATGCCCAGGGGGAAGCGCTGGATCAGTGTATGGAGCGTCTGGAGGAGATTCAGCGGGAGAGTTCCCTGGTGACGGCCCAGGACTGGGGACTGGAAAACATTGCCCGGCTGCTGGCACGCCGGCCGGTAGCCACCGAACCCCGTGCTCTGGGCGCCGCCCTGGCCGCGCTGCTGCGCATTGGCGGGGACAGCTTTACCCTGGCGGCCATCAACGATACCATCTCCGGCTGCGGGGTGCCCGCCCTGGTGAAGGAGCTGGGCGTGGGGCAGGTGGCGGTCTTTTTCCCGGGCATTGCCGGGGAACCCCCTGGTTTTCAGGAGCTGAAGGTGATTATCGAGGAGATTTTGCCCGCCCACCTGGGAATTGCCTACAAATTCTGGTTTATTCTCTGGGAGGAGCTGGAGGAGAAATTTCCCACCTGGCAGGTTATTGAGGCTGAGAAGCTCAGCTGGACGGAGTTGGAGACCAGCGTGGACTGAGCGTTATGTGCAGAAAAATCCCGTGGGGCCATAGGCTCCACGGGATTTATTTGTACGGAGAAGATTAGGCTTTGTTCTGGGCCTCCACCAGGCGCACGCCGCAGTAGTGCTCCCGCAGCTTGGGCTTTTCGATCTTGCCGGTGGGGTTGCGGGGGACGTCGGCAAAGATGATTTTCCGGGGGCGCTTGTACCGGGGCAGATCCATGCAGAACTGGTTGATTTCGCTCTCGGTGCAGGTCATGCCGTCCTTGATCTGGATAATGGCGGCGGCAATCTCGCCCAGGCGCTTGTCGGGCAGGCCGATGACGGCCACATCGTGGATCTTGGGGTAGGAGGAGAGGAAGGCCTCGATCTGCACGGGGTACAGGTTCTCGCCGCCGGAGATGATCACGTCCTTCTTCCGGTCCACTAGGAAGTAGAAGCCGTCCTCGTCCTGGCGGGCCATGTCTCCGGTGTGGAGCCAGCCGTTCTTGAGCACTTCGGCGGTGGCCTCGGGGTTGTGGTAGTAGCACACCATCACGCCCGGACCCTTGACGCACAGCTCGCCTACCTCGCCCTGAGGGACGGGGACATCCTGCTCGTCCACCACCTTGACCTCCCAGCCGTAGCCGGGCACGCCGATGGCCCCCACCTTGTGGATGTGGTCCATGCCCAGGTGGACACAGCCCGGGCCGGTGGATTCGGACAGGCCGTAGTTGGTGTCGTACTTGTGGTTGGGGAAGTAGCTCATCCAGTGCTTAATGAGGGAGGGGGGCACCGGCTGGGCGCCGATGTGCATAAGCCGCCACTGGGACAGGTGGTAGTCCTCGATCTTCAGATCCCCACGGTCCAGAGCGGCCAGAATATCCTGGCACCAGGGCACCAGCAGCCACACGATGGTACACCGCTCGGAGGAGGCGGCCTCAAAGATAGCCTGGGGGGAGTTACCCTTCAGCAGCACGGCCTTGCTGCCAGTAAACAGGGAGCCGAACCAGTGCATTTTGGCGCCCGTGTGGTAGAGGGGCGGAATGCATAAAAATACATCTTCGTGGGTGGTCTCGTGGTGGATGGCCTCCATCCGGGCGGACTGAGCCAGAGCGTGGTGTTTAAGCAGAATGGCCTTGGGGAATCCGGTGGTACCGGAGGAGTAGTAGATGGCGGCCTCGTCCTCGTCGTCGATGAGCACCTTGGGGGCCATGGAGGAGCAGTTGGCGGTGGCCCGGTGGTAGTCCTCGGCAAAGGAGGGGCAGGTGTCTCCCACAAAGAAGAGGAGCATCTGGTGGGAAATCTTGGGGACGATGGTCTCCACACGGCCGATGAATTCCGGGCCGAAGAACAGCACGTCCACATCCGCCAGCTTCAGGCAGTAGTCGATCTCCTCGGAGGTGTAGCGGAAGTTCAGAGGCACCGCAATGGCACCGGATTTTAAAATGCCGAAGTAGATGGGCAGCCATTCCAGGCAGTTCATCAGCAAAATGGCCACCTTCTGCCCCTTGCGGATGCCCCGGCTGAGCAGCATATTGGCCACCCGGTTGGCCTTTTCGTCAAAGACGGACCAGGTGATCTCCCGGCGGTAGGGGGCGGAGGAGGTGGGCTGGATGAGCTCGTACTCCTTCCAGGTCACCCGCTGCTGCTCCTGGATTTCAGGGTTAATTTCCACCAGGGCGCTCTCTTCGCCGTAGAGCTTGCTGTTGCGCTCCAGCAAATCGGTAATAGGCATAGCCGATCCTTCCTTTCAAACCGGGGAAAACCCCGGAAACACTTCGCTGAGTTTAAGCTTTAAACCGTTGAAGTATCATAACTGATTTTTCCCAAAATGTCAAGGCCCCCCGGAAAAGAAACTCCGGGGAAACGAAGAAAGTCTGGAAAAAAACAAAAAAATTTTTCTTGACAAATGACTTTGGGGGTGTATAATGCAACCATCAAAAGCGTTGACGAAGACAAAGTAGAACGCAGTGTTCAGCTGATCAGAGAGTTCCCGGTTGGTGCGAGGGGCATGGCTGTGCGTTTGAAATTTCATCTTCCGAGCTGTCCGAGGAACAGCCAGATGGCTAAGTAGAGCGGAACGGGGCCTCCCGTTACAGGGGCAGGGTATTGTTGGATACCCGCTGAGGCCGCCTTCGTGAGTGGGCGGTAAATAGAGGTGGTACCGCGGGAACGCATTTTCTCGTCCTCTGTTTGATCCATGGTGGATCAGGCAGGGGTTTTTTTGTACCCTTTTTCGGGAAAGGGCCTTTACCTTTACGCTTTTGTGTGCTACACTTTAAGGGAGTAAATTACCCTCAGGGGAAAAGGAGTGGTACCATGGCGAAATTGGATAAGCGCCCGAGAAGCATGGCCCTGTATGAGACGATTTTGAAGCTGAAGGACCTGGACGAGTGCTGCCGGTTTTTTGATGACCTATGCACCCCCACGGAGCTGCGCTCCCTGGAGCAGCGCTTCGACGTGGCAGTCTACCTCCAGCAGGGGCTGGTCTATCTGGACATTCTGGAAAAGACCGGCGCCAGCAGCGCCACCATCAGCCGGGTCCGCCGGTCCATGCTGGACAACGGCGCGGGCGGGGTCATGCAGGAGGTCATCCTCCGGGAGGGCCTGGGAAACAAGACGGAAGAGAACTAAATCTGCGGATGTTTAGAAAGTAGGGAAGCGACATGAAAGAACTGATGTTGGGCAACGCCGCCGTTGCCCGGGGACTGTATGAG
>DBFWXD010000344.1:0-1606 GCA_048215895.1 Eubacteriales bacterium | reverse complement strand
GTCTGAGGGACCCCCAGCGTGTTCGGGTTGACACAGTAAGCGGGAATCTCCCGAGTGCTCCCGCTCCCGTTATCATAATTGTAATAGGTGTAAATTTGGGATCTGATCCGCCCATTGATGGACAGATAAGACATTTCAACCCCGCCATTGTAAATCTGAACTTCCCCCAAGGCTTCCTCTGGGGTGGACGCAGCAAAAGCGGCGGTTGGCAGGAGCCCCATGACCGCAAGGAGAGCCAGGAGCATCGAAATCAGTCTTTTTTTCATGAGCGACCTCCATCATATAAATTGGGAGGACGCCCCTACCCATAGTTGCATCCCCCCTTGATTGGGTTTGATTAAATTGTAGGGAATGCAAAATGGGCAAAAAGAAAGACAGTGTACCATGTGGCACGCTGCCTTTCTTATAAACTACCCAAAATCAGATTACATGAATTTGATATTCAGTGTGAAGATATACACCATCCTTGTAAACATCCCAAGCTTGCATAGAGTAAGTTCCAGGTGGCACGGAATTGAACAGATTAACGATTTCACTCGCTCTCCAGGGCCAAAACATTTGATAGGAGAGATCGTCTGGAATGCTCAGGTTAATGTAAACAGGGAAAATCCCCTTGGCAGTCAGCTTAGGGGCACCGTTTTCCCATGTCGCCGGGTTATCGCCAATGGCGTTGTAGAGGGTGTAGAGCATTCTCCGTGTCTCATAGAGATTGCGGACACGAAGATGATTGCCGGTTTCATTTTGCCAGTGCCGCACCTCCATTTCCGGAAGTTCCGGTTGCGGGAGCAAACTCCAGTCACAGGTCGGCTCTGGCAGGGGACCGATTGGGCCGGAGGCAAACATACTCTTGTCCCACCGGCTTACATCGGTAATGGTATAATTGGTGCCGTCGTTACAGCGGATCACATCTCCAGCCTGTGGAACATAGCGGGACCCATCCGATGGGATATTGATCGAGCCATCGGTATTGTAAGTGATTCCTTGGCGGCCGGAAGCCGAACTCCCTGTCCCGTCCTGCGGGATATTTTCGCCTGCTTCCCCCGCGGCGGCATCGCCTACTCCAATGGAGCCGCCCTCTGGGCTGCGCATCGCACGGTAGAGGAGAATGGCCATATCGCCTCTGGTGACAACGCTTTTTTCCGCCAGCTCGCTCGGAGCAAGACCGAGGCTGATCAGCTTATCACAAGCAGTGCTGTAGTCCCACCCGCTGGATTCTGGATACCCAAGATGCCGCAGGATTACCGTGCAGGCCGCCGCAGGCGTCACCAGATCTGCGGCGCCAAAGCTACCGTCGTCATATCCCACCATCAGGCCATTGAAGGATAGGTATCCGACATACAATCTGGCCCACTCTGGAACGTCTGGGAATTCGCACTTTCTGGTGTAGAGCTCCCGCTCCGCTTCCAGATGTTCCGGATTCACTGTGATCCGGGTCAGAATGACCGCCAGTTCTGTGCGGCTCAAAGTCTGGTCTAAGGCCATGTCTCCGTTTTGGTCGCCGACCATAACCCCCTGTTCCGACACATAGCTGGCCGCGGCCCGCAGTTCATCGTTTTGAGCGGCAGCCCCCGCGTTGACGCACATGCTCAGGGCCAAGCCTGCGCAC
>DBFWXD010000343.1:0-4793 GCA_048215895.1 Eubacteriales bacterium | reverse complement strand
GTGCTGAAGCTGGTGGGGCTGGATCAGAAAGCCGACCGCTACCCCGGTCAGCTCTCCGGCGGCGAACAGCAGCGTGTGGCCATTGCCCGGGCGCTGGTCAATAATCCCAGCATGATCATTGCCGACGAGCCCACGGGCAACCTGGACCCCCAGCGCTCGCTGGAGATTATGATGCTTCTGGAGCGCATCAACGAGCTGGGCACCACTGTGCTGGTGGTTACCCACGAGAAAAACCTGGTCAACCGCTTTGACAAGCGGGTTGTGGCCATTGAAAACGGTCGAATTATGAGCGACGGAACAAGCGGTTACTACAATGGCGAGAAGATTTGATGCAGGATATTATCTCAGCGAGGGCGTACATTCCATTTTTACCCATGGCTTCATGTCATTTGCGGCTGTGTGTATGATTGTGGCCTGTCTGCTGATTATGGGATCGTTTACCCTGGTGGCGGTCAATCTGGACAAAAACCTGGGTGACCTGGAAAACGAAAACCAGCTTGCGGTGTACATCGATGAGAGTTATACCGAGGAGAAGGCCCGGTCGCTGGAGGAGGAGATTTCTAAAATCCCCAATGTGACCGATATCTCCTTTGTCACCAAGGCGGAAGCGCTCAGCGAGTTCCAGGAGAAGCGGGAGAATGTGGAGATGTTCCAGAATCTTCCCGAAGACGTGCTCCGGGACCGGTACTATGTTCACATGAATGACATTGAGCTCATTTCCCAGACCAAGCAGGATCTGGAAAATGTACCCGGTGTGGCCAAGGTAGTGGCGGCGGTGGAAATTGCCGAAGGCTTTGTAATGATCCGCAACATTGCCACCGGTGTGGCGCTGGTGCTGGTTGGCATTCTGCTGATCGTGTCTTTGTTTATCATTGCCAATACCATCAAGCTGGCCACCTTCTACCGCCGGGAAGAGATTGCTATCATGAAGATGTGCGGCGCGACCGATGGCTTTATCCGCTGGCCCTTTGTGGTGGAAGGTATGGCCCTGGGACTTGCCGGCTCGCTGGTTGCTTTTTTTCTCCAGTGGGGGATTTACTATCTGGTGGCCAGAAACATTGTCCAGAGCAATGGCCTGTCCCTGATGACTATGATCAGCTACACCTCCATGATTGATGTGATCCTGCCCGTGTTCTGCGGCGTGGGCGTGGTCATCGGCGTGGGAGGCTCTCTCATCGCCATCCGGAAGTTCCTTCAGGTGTAAGGGGTGTTAAAACGATGAAGCGACAGAAACGACAGCGTATGATGATGGGCATTTTGGCAGGAGTCATGGCAGTCCTCATGCTGCTGCCCATGGTAGCCAATGTGTTCGTGCACTGAAAAGCGAGGAATCAAATGAAAAAACGTTGGAAAAATGTACGACGCCTGCTGTGTCTGGCCATTATTTTGTCTCTGGTACTGCCCTTTGCCGGGCCGGCTACGGTGCTGCCCGCTTCAGCGGTGACGCAGGCGGAGATCGACGCCCTTAAGGACGATGCCAGTGATCTGGAAAACCAGAAGAAAGAACTGCAGGCCCAGCTCAATGAGGTAAAGGCGGACAAGAATGAGGCGCTCAAGCAGAAGCAGCTGCTTGAGGAGCAGATTGAGGTCATCCGGGCGGAAATCAGCAACATCAACAGTCAGATTTCCACCTATGAAGACCTCATCAGCCAGAAAACTCAGGAGCTGGAGCAAAGCGAGGCCCAGGAGCAGGAGCAATACGAGCTGTTTTGCAGCCGGGTCCGGGCCATGGAAGAGGAGGGAGAGACCTCCTACTGGGCGATCCTCTTCGGTTCCAGCGATTTTTCTGAGCTTCTGGACAACTACATGATGGTCGAGGAGATCATCGAATATGACAACAGCGTGATGGAGGCCCTGGCTGAGCTTCAGCAGCAGGTGGAGCAGGAGCGAGCCGAACTGGAAGAGGCCAAGACCTCTCTGGAGGAGGCCAAGGCCAAGCAGCAGGCCGCCAAAGCGGAGCTGGAGACCCAGGAGGCCGAGGTGGACAAGGTCATCGAGGAGATCAACAGCCAGGAGAGCCAGCTCAAGCAGATGGAGTCTGAGCTCAACCAGGCTGCCGCCGCCCTGGACAGCCAGATCAAGGACCTGGAGCGGCAGATGTCCGCCCAGATCAGCAATGTGCAAAGCGAATCCGGCTTTATGTGGCCCCTGGCCTCCAACATCAACGTGCTTTCCTCCCTGTATGGCAGCCGGCCTGATCCCTTTACCGGGCGGCCGGACAACCACACCGGCATTGACATCCCCGCCGCACGGGGTACCCCCATCTATGCCTCCAAGAGCGGCGTGGTCATCACCTCGGTCTATGGCAGCGGTTCCTCCTGGTCCTATGGCAACTATGTGGTGGTTGCCCACAGCGACGGAACCAGCACTCTTTACGCCCATATGAGCAGCCGTGCGGTGAGCAAGGGGCAGACGGTGAAGCAGGGCGATGTGCTGGGTTATGTGGGTACCACGGGTAACTCCACTGGTAACCACCTGCACTTTGAAATCCGAGTTAACGGCAGCCGGGTAGACCCCCTGAACTACTTTAAGGACTTGACCCTCTACTACCGCAGCGGCGGTCAGAAAGTAAAATTGGACCTGTAATCGGCCGGAAAAGGCCAAGAGAGAGGACACGGTATCCGGCTGTTTGGCGGAATACTGTGTCCTTTTTCATTCCTATGAAATACGTTTAAACAGAACAGAAAGAGGAGGATGAAGGATGAATACCGTGATTGAGCATATGCTTTCTCGGAGAAGCGTACGTAAGTATCGGCCGGAGCCGGTACCCAAGGAGCTGATGGACCAGGTGATTCTGGCAGGTACTTATGCCGCCAGCGGAAAGGGACATCAGGCAGGACTGATTGTAGCGGTTACCAACACCGAGCTGCGCAACCAGCTCTCAGAGCTGAACCGGCAGATCGGCGGCTGGGAGGAGGGCTTTGATCCCTTCTATGGAGCGCCGGTGGTGCTGATCGTGCTTGCGGAGAAGAACTGGCCCACCCATGTGTATGATGGCAGCCTGGTGATGGGTAACCTTATGCTTGCAGCCCATTCTGTGGGCCTGGGCAGCTGCTGGATCCACCGGGCAAGGGAGACCTTTGAGCGGGAGGAAGGAAAGCAGATTTTGAAGGACCTGGGCATTGAGGGGGAGTATGAGGGAGTCGGCTTCTGCATTTTGGGCTATGCCGATGGCGAGCTGCCCCCCGCACCGCCCCGGAAAGAGAACTTTGTCTACTATGCAACCTAAAAAAGTACCCCGCTCCCGGCTGGGAGCGGGGTACTTTGCGTTTGCCGCAATTACGTCTGCACACAGGCCATGCCCCGGCGGAAGGCCTCCAGGTTTAAGGGGACCAGCCGGGCCTTTTCCCCGGTAAACATGGCGTGAATCATTTCTTCAATCGTTTGCGGTTTCAGTACCCCCGTGGAGGCCACATAGGCGCCTAGCATGACCATGTTGCCCACCTTGGAGCTGCCCAGCTCCTGGGCAATGTCGTCGCAGGGGATGTAGATAGCCTTCACGTCGGTACGGGTGACTTGCTCGGGGATCATACTGCTGTTGACAAAAGCTGTGCCGCCCGGCCGAAGGACCGGCTCGAATTTAGCCAGAGAAGGACGGTTCATGACCACAATTTCGGTGGGGTGATCCACCAGAGGGGCGCCAATGCGCTCGTCGGTGAGGATGACCGTGCAGTTGGCCGTGCCGCCCCGCATTTCCGGCCCGTAGGAGGGAACCCAGGAGACCTCCAGCCCTTCCTCCACACCGGCTTCCGCCAGATTTTTGCCGATGGACATGACGCCCTGGCCGCCAAAGCCGGCAAGAATGACCTCTTTCCTCATGTTGCCACACCTCCTGTGTCTTTAACAACCCCCAGGGGGTAATAGGCGGCCATGTGCTCCATGAGCCACTGATTGGCTTCCAGCGGTTCCATGCCCCAGTTGGTGGGGCAGGCGGAGAGCACTTCTACAAAGGTGAAGCCCTTCCCGGCCATTTGGAGCTGAAGAGCCCGCTTAATGGCCTGCTTGGCCCGGTTCAGGTGGGGAATGTCTACCACGCATACCCGCTCGGCATAGACGAGGCCTTCCAAGGTGGAGAGCATCTCGGCCATGCGGATGGGCCAGCCCGCCTGGGCGGGGTCCCGGCCCAGGGGAGCGGTGGTCGCTTTCTGTCCCACCAGCGTGGTGGGAGCCATTTGTCCGCCGGTCATGCCGTAAATGGCGTTGTTGATGAAGATGGTAGTAATCTTTTCTCCGCGCATGGCGGCGTGGACAATCTCTGCGGTGCCGATGGAGGCGAGGTCTCCGTCCCCTTGATAGGTGAACACGCACTGATCCGGGTGCGTGCGTTTGACTCCGGTGGCGACAGCAGGCGCCCGGCCATGGGCGGCCTCAATGCAGTCGCAGGAGAAGTAGTTGCCGGCAAAGACTGCGCAGCCCACCGGACAGATACCCACTGCGGTGTCCAGCAGCCCCAGCTCCTCCAGGCATTCGCCGATAAGCTTGTGGACAATGCCGTGGCCGCAGCCCGGACAGTAGTGAAGGGGCGTGTCTTGCAGGCCCTTTGTCTTTTGATAGATGACGCTCATCTCACTCCACCTCCTCCAGGACCTTTTGAGCGGCCTGTTCCACTTCGTCCACATGGGGGATGGCTCCGCCGCAGCGGCCATAGAACCTTACCGGCTTCTGGCCATTGACGGCCAGATTTACATCGTCCAGCATCTGTCCCAGGTTCATCTCCACATCCAGGAAGGCCTTGACCTGAGCTTTGCCTGCCAGCTCCCGAATCCGGGCGGTGGGGAAGGGCCAGAGGGTAA
>DBFWXD010000342.1:0-1719 GCA_048215895.1 Eubacteriales bacterium | reverse complement strand
GTGGGTTCGGGCATGGGCACTTCAAACTTTCCGATGAAATTCAGATAAATCTCAATTTCCTGCACCCGTTCCCCGGTGCTTCTGTCCGGGGCATGAACCAGAATTTTCTCCACAAATTCATGGATCATGGGAGCGGTCAGTTCGGAGAAATCCGTGTACTTTTTCGCCAAGGCCAGAAACTTGTCGGCACGGTCGGTATTCTCGTTGAACTGGTCAAGGTTGGCCTGGTCGCTGGCAAGGGCCTGTTCCAGCTCGTCCTGCTCCTTCTCATACCCGGCGGACAGCATCTCAAACCGCTTTTCTTCCAATTTGCCCATGGCATAGGTTTCGTATAGCTTTTTAATCAGCACATCCAGCTCGGCGCTGCGCTTGCGCTCCTTGGCGACCTTGCGTTTCAGCTCCTTGGCCGCTTCCTGCTGGCGAACCTGTGAAATGCTGCGAACTTTCTGAATAAACTCTTCCTTGTTCTGGATGGCATAGCTGGCGGTAGTGCGGATGGTTTCCAGAATCAGAGTGTTCAGGGCTTTGGTGCTAACGGTGTGGGAAAAACATATCTGGGTTTCCCGCTCAAAGGTCAGGGTGTAGGTGGAGCAGTTATAAAAGTCGGTTCCATACTCCCGCCCGTCCTTTTTGCGCTTGCCCCGGTGATTATACATCTTGGCTCCACAGTCGGCACAGAACACAAGGCCGGTCAGGGGATTGGCGACGCCAGTGGTATCCGTCCGGCGCACCGTCCGCTTCACCTGCTGAGCCAGCTGCCAGGTTTCCGGGTCAACAATGGCCTCGTGGGTGTTCTCAAAAATCAGCCAGTCGGACGGGTCATTTTTTACCCGCTTATCCCGGTAGGACTTTTTGGAGGAACGGAAATTCACGGTGTGCCCCATATACTCCGGCTTGGTCAGCATAGAACTGACCGTGAAGCCGTACCAGTCATAGGGACGGCTGGTGTCCACGGTGTTCTTACGGCTGCCTCTGCCGTTGCGAGCCAGATAATAGGCGGGGCACTCCACCTGTTCCTGTGTGAGTATCTTGGCAATCTCATGGGGACCGTGCCCCTCCACCGCAAGCCGGAAGATCCGCCGCACCACGGCAGCGGCTTCCTCGTCCACCAGCCAGTGGTCCTTGTCCTCTGGGTCTTTTTTGTAGCCATAGATGGCGTTGTTGGTGGTGGGCTTGCCCGCCTTGCCCTTGACACGGTATGCTGCCGAAACCTTTTTGGACTGGTCACGCAGATACCATTCATTCATGATATTGAGAAAGGGCGCAAACTCGCCACTGTCCTGTTCCTCGCTGTCGATGTTATTGGCAACAGCAACAAAATGAACCCCATTCTGCCGGAACATTACCTCGGTGTAAAAGCCGGTTTGCAGGTAGTTTCTGCCGATCCGACTTAGGTCCTTACACAGCAGATGGGCCACCTTGCCCGCCTCGATGTCCGCCACAAGGCGCTTCCATGCGGGACGGTCAAAGTTGCCGCCGGACCACCCATCGTCTGTGTAGTGGACGATATTGGTGTAGCCCCGCTGTGCTGCATAGCTTTCGAGATAACGTTTCTGGTTCAGAATGGAGTTCGAGTCACCCGTGAGGTCATCGTCACGGGACAGGCGCTCATAGAGCGCAGTGATTTTTTCTTCCGTCTGTCTGTTTGCCATATCAGGCGCTCCTTTCAGACGGACGGCTCATTTGTGGCAGTTCCATTATACCACATTCCGGCTGGTT
>DBFWXD010000341.1:0-3222 GCA_048215895.1 Eubacteriales bacterium | reverse complement strand
GTCTGACTCCCGGCGGCGTGGTCGCCCTCTTTCCAGTGCCCCTGTTTTTTAACTTTATGGTGGCCACATTTCTCTTCGGCTTTGCCCAGGAAAACGGGACACTGAAAAAAGTGGCGGAGCATCTGCTCTACTCCTGCCGGGGGGCAGGCTGGCTTCTGGGTCTGTTGTTTTTCGGCGTGTCCGCCATTGTGGCCGGTCTGGGTGCTGGTGGGGCCGCTCCCTTCTTCATGTCTGCCATCTGCTTCAGTTTGGCTCTCCAGGCGGGCATCGATCCGCTCCTGGTATCCGTGGCGCTCTGGACCTCCTCCATGGTGGGTGGCAGCATGCCCTGGACCTCCGGGTATGCTACCAATGTGGGACAGCTGGAGATCTACTTCGATCTCTCCACTTCCTCGGGATATGTGGTGGACTTCTTTACCTTCCGCGGAATATTTTACACCATTCTGTATGTGGCAATGTTTGTTCTCCTGAGGGGCTGGCGGGTCAGATCCTCGGCGGTCTCTCTCACCAGACCGGCCCCGTTTGATACTGGGCAACGGCAGACTCTCTTTATCATCCTCGGCATCATCGCTATGATCGTGGTGCCTGCCGCAGCCCAGCTGCTGTTCCCCAATCCTGTGACCCAGTGGATCAGCACCTACTGCAGCTTTCAGTTTCTTGCGGTCATCGGCATCACGCTGAACGTGCTTCTGAAAACTGCGGATTATCACCGCGTGGTTCAGACGCGCATCCCCTGGGACACCCTGCTGATGCTCTCCCTGACCGGCATGTACATGGCCCTGGCCAACTCCATGGGGGTCGTCAGCTATCTGTCCGATCTGCTCCAGAACACCATCCCCGCCCATTGGATCCTGCCCGGGGTAGTGCTGGTTATGTGTGTGCTCAGCTTTTTCGTCTCAGGCGGCGTGGTGGTTCCCATGATGCTTCCTCTGCTTTCCGCCCTGTCCTCTGCCTCCGGTATGCCAGTGGGGACCATTTACTGCGGGATGCAGATGGGCCTGACCGCCAGCAGCATCAGCCCCTTTTCCCAGGGGGGCGCCGCCGTGCTCACCGGCTGCAGTGATGAGCCCCTCCGCCGCAGGCTGATCCGGCAGCAGACCATCCTCGCCCCCATTTTTTCCGCAGTTCTTGTTTTTGTCGCAATTCTAGGCGGCTTTCGTCTGGTCGGTTAACGACGGACAGCCGCAGAAAGGAGGGGGACCACCTTGCACTATGTCCCCTATTTGGAAGGCCGCTTCCATACCGCCTCCCCTGATTCCCAGGGCGTTCCCAGCGGTGCGATCCTGCAGTTTCTGACCGAGCTGGACCGCCTGGATGTCGATCTCCACAGTCTGTACATCTTCCGCAACGGCTTTCAACTGCTGGGTGCCAACCGCCGTCCCTATCAGGGCGACACCCCCCGGCGCATCTATTCCGCTGCCAAGGCCCTCACCGGCCTAGCTGTTCTGTTCGCCATTCAGGAAGGACTAGTCTCACTGAAGACACGCCTGACTCAGCTTTTTCCGGAAGATCTGCCCGAAACAGTCACCCCCAGGATGGAATCCATCACCGTCTACCATCTCCTGACCATGACCACCGGCCATGATCGGGACACCTTCCGACCGGTGCTCAACAGCACCAACAGCGTCCGCGCCTTTCTGGAGGAGCCTCTGGACTTTGAACCCGGCACCCATTTTCTCTACAACAACGGTGTCCCCCACATCTTGGGCCTGATCGTGAAGAAAGTCTCCGGCATCAACTATCTGGACTTCCTGCGCCCCCGCTTTCTGGAGCCCCTGGGCATCTACTGCACTGTGGAGCAGACCCAGCGCGGGGAGCTGGAGGGCTCCCGCACCATGTGTACTGCGGAAGGTTTCGCCAAGCTCTCCCTGTTCTATCTTCAGGAGGGCAATTGGAATGGACAACAGCTGCTGGACGCCCGACTGGTGCGGGCAGCTGTCTCCTTCCAGGTCCCTACCCGGCGCTGCTCCTCTATCTCCTTCATGCACAGCGACCAGCTGGCAGGCTACGGCTTCCAGCTCTGGCGCAACGCCCGGGAGGGAGCCCGCCTGGACGGCGGCCGCAGTCAGTTCGGTTTTCTGTTCCCGGACAAGGAAATGGCCATCGTCTGCAACGCCATTGAGGAGGACAGCGGTCTGATCCCTGCCGTCCTCTGGGATACCCTCTATTCAGCCATACAGCCCCAAGCCGTCCCCGACCATGGAGAATCCGCCCGTCTCAAGTCCTATCTGTCCCATTGGTCCTGCGCTCCGCGCACAGCGGCACAGCCCAGCTTTCTGGACGACTACTACGGCTGCGTCTATGTGCTGGAGGAGAACCCCTGGCATCTGCGCACCCTCTCTCTGTCCCTGCGGGAGGGACAGCCCCATATTTCCCTGGAAACGGATCAGGAATCCTGTACTCTTCAGGTCGGTCTCCATGGGGATTGGATCGCCAATGATGCCTTTCTTTCCATGCCCAGGGAAAACGAACGGCTGAACATGATGTTTCACACGGGTCCGGTCCGGCACTGGGTCAGCGGCGGCTGGGCCTCTGATTTCTGCTTCATCTTTCAGGTCCGCTCCACAGATTGGATGGACTACAATACATTTTACTGCCGTTTCAACGGCCAGCGTCTCAGCCTTGTTGTAGAATCCAACATGGAGCGAATGAGCCACTGCCGCCGCCGCATTCCCATGCGGCCCTGGCCCTATCCAGATCATCAAATCGAGGGAAAACGTCAATCTGCAAACTGAGGAGGAACCTTTTATGCCCATTCTGAATCTGAACCATGTTTCACTCTACTATGAAGAATTCGGTCGGGGAGACCGCTATCTCATCCAGGCGCAGCAGTTTGTCA
This sequence comes from Eubacteriales bacterium, assembly GCA_048215895.1. Lineage (GTDB taxonomy): Bacteria > Bacillota > Clostridia > Oscillospirales > Oscillospiraceae > Lawsonibacter. Next base: position 383 of record DBFWXD010000341.1, on the reverse strand, counting down.
ACAGCCATATCTACTATACCAAGGATCTGGCGGACCGCTGCGGCTTTCATGCCTTCATCATCCGAATTCGGGGCTATGCCCCCTCCTCCATGGTCACAGAGGACCTGGGAGACGACTGGTATGACGTATGGGCTCAGGACGTAGTGGATTTTGCCGATGCCATGGGGATAGAAAAATTTTTTTACACCGGCCACTCCCACGGTGCCGGCATTGGCTGGCATCTGTGCATGAACCACCCGGACCGCCTGCGGGGCTTTTTTGCCAGCGGGAGTGGTCCCCATCTCAAGGACGGCAAGCCAACCGGCTCTGCCCGCATGGACACCATCAACGCAGCGAAAAGCCGGGAGACCTGGGTCCCCTATGCGGAAAAGCAGGCCTCTTAC
>DBFWXD010000340.1:0-1776 GCA_048215895.1 Eubacteriales bacterium | reverse complement strand
GGCAGGTCATCGCACACCGAGATGATTCGGCCCTCCTGTTCCGCCCGCTCTAGGAATTCCCGGGTCTTATAGGCCCAGCTGGCGTTGTCCAGGTCAAAGATGCCCAAAATCTCCCGATGGGGCACTGCCACCGACTGGCCCAGGTGCAGATACATAAGCGCCTCTCACTTTCTTTTTTTGATCCAGGACAGGAGCCATGCCCCAGCACATCCCAAAAGGACTGCCCCCGCGGTCCAAAGGAGCAGGACCACATTCCCACCCCATCCAAACAAGAGCCCATCTGGCCGGGCAGCTGTATAATAGATCATTCCAGAGACAGGAATCATCTCCATCAGGGCAGCACTCAGAAGCCGTAGAGACAGCTGCTCCGTGGCCGAGAGAACGAGAAGCTGAATGACAAAGGAGAGCGCCAGGACAATCAGCAAAAATTCCATCTGTTCTCTCCTCTCACATCAGCCGCCCGCCGTGGATATGGAAACTCTTTCCATTCTCCAGTCCCTCTAATTTTTCCTCCTCACAGCAGGAAATAAACACCTGCCCGCCCTGGATGCGGTTGAGGACGAAGGCCTGCCGCCGGTGGTCCAGCTCGGAGAGCACGTCATCCAGCAGCAGCACCGGCCACTCGCCGGTCTCCTGAAAAAAGATTTCCCGCTGAGCCAGCTTCAGGGAGAGGGCCGCCGTGCGGGTCTGACCCTGGGAGCCGTAGGTCTTGGCCGGGTTCCCGTCGATCTCCACTGCCAAGTCGTCCTTATGGGGGCCGGACAGACACTGACGGCTGTCCAGCTCCGCCTGCCGATGGGCCTGCTGGTGCTCCAGCAGCTGGGGCAGGATGGTTTTGGCTCCGGCCAGGGGGTCTGTGACGGTGGAGACGGTCTCATACCGCAGGGAGAGCTCCTCCTTTCCCCCGGAAAAATCCCGGTGGATGGCAGGGGCGCTCTCCTGAAGGCGCCTGATGAAGTGAGCCCGGTAGTGAACGATCAGCGCCCCGGTCTGGGCCATGCGGAGATTGAAGTCGTCCAGGGTGGACAGCAGGGACAGGTTCTCCTGCCAGTCCCGGAGTATGCGCACCTTGTGGTCATAGAGGCGGTTATACTCGCTGAGTGCCTGCTCATACCGGGGCCGCAGCTGGCAGATGGCGCTGTCCAGAAAGCGGCGCCGGGCCGCCCCTCCCTCCCGGATGAGATACAGGTCCTCCGGGCAGAAAAGCACGGTATTCAAAATGCCGGACAGCTCCCCCGCCGTCTTCAGCCGCACCCCGTTGGACCACAGCTGGCGCCGGGCCCCCCGGTTCAGCCGGGCCTCCAGAGTGAAGTCCCGGGCCCGGGAGCGCACCTCTCCCTTGACAAAGGCCCCATCCACTCCCAGCATGATCATCTCCCGGTCGTACCGGGCCCGGTGGGACCGAGCGGTGGACAGATAGGCCACCGCTTCCAGCAGGTTGGTCTTGCCCTGGGCGTTGTCTCCATAGATCAGGTTCACCCGTGGATCAAAGACGGCCTCCAGATGGACATAGTTGCGGAAAAAGTCCAGCTCCAGCGACTTGACGATCATTGGACAACCAGTTCCGTCTCATCGTCAATGACCGCCCGGTCTCCCGGACGCAGCTTCTTCCCCCGCATGGTGCACACCTCACCGTTGACCGCCACCCGTCCCTCCTGGATGATGAGCTTGGCGTCTCCCCCGGTCTCCACCGCACCGGCGAATTTCAGCAGGTCCTGGAGCTTGATGAATTCGGTGTGGATCTGAATGGTCTCGCTCTGCATCAAAATCTTCCTC
>DBFWXD010000034.1:0-10792 GCA_048215895.1 Eubacteriales bacterium | reverse complement strand
GGCGTTGAAGAGGGTGGTCTTGCCGCAGTTGGGATTGCCCGCCAGGGCAATGCGCATGGTGCGGTTGTCGTGGGCGGCGGGGTCGTACCGGGAGCCGTGGGCCTCCAGCTCGTGGACGTGGTCGCTCATCTGCCGACGGGCCACTTCCGGATCGGGAATGTGGCGGGTCATGGCGTTGCGGGCGGAGCGGGAGGGCCGCTGGGGCTGGCCCATGGTGATCTGGGCGGCGTCCGCCTTGCGCAGGGACAGCTCATAGCCCCGCAGGCTGACCTCCAGAGGGTCCCCCAGAGGGGCCACCTTGGTGACGGTGACCTGGGTGCCGGGGGTCAGCCCCATATCCACCAGGCGCCGCTTCACCGCGCCCGATTGGTTGCCCACCGAGAGGATGGTGCCGCTCTGGCCCGGTTTTAAATCATTTAATGTGGTTGTTGAGGAGCGCTTTTCCATAGTTGATCGTCTCCGAATGCACAGATTGCGCGTATGCGTACCTTGCTATTTTAGCGGATCACCCTTGATTTTTCAAGGGATTACCCACTGTGCGCAGGAAGAAAACAGGGGAAATATTCCACATAAACAGGCCCTTTTGTGGAGAAATTGCACACAAAGGGGGCTGCAAAGACAGAAAAACGCCCGGAGCCTTGCGGCTCCGGGCGGAAAAATCAACCGTCCAGTCGGGCAGCCAGCTCCTCCATGTAGTTGGCGGGAGCGGATTCGATCTGGCCCGCGTCAAAGGCAGCGGCCCGGGCGGGGTCCATGGGCAGCTTGGCCAGCACGGGCACCTCCAGCTCGGCGGCAACCTGATCCAGGTGGCTCTCGCCGAAGATGGCGTGGCGCTTGCCGCAGTCGGGGCACTGGAAGTAGCTGTAATTCTCCACCAGACCCAGGACAGGAATGTCCATCATCTTGGCCATGTTTACCGCCTTGGTGACAATCATGGACACCAGATCCTGGGGAGAGGTGACCACAATGACGCCGTCCACGGGGAGGGACTGGAACACGGTCAGGGGCACGTCGCCGGTTCCCGGAGGCATATCCACGAACATGTAGTCCACATCGCCCCAGACAACCTCCTGCCAGAACTGGGTGACCACACCGGCGATGACGGGGCCGCGCCAGATGACGGGGTCGGTCTCGTTGGCGGTGAGCAGGTTGAGGGACATGAGCTTGATTCCTCCGGCGGTGACGGCGGGGTCAATGCCCGCGTCGGTACCGGTGGCCTTCTGGTGGATGCCAAAGGCGGTGGGGATGGAGGGGCCGGTGATGTCGGCGTCCAGAATGGCCACCTTGCGGCCCTTCTTGGCCATGGCCACTGCCAGAGAGGCGGTGACGGTGCTCTTGCCTACGCCGCCCTTGCCGCTGACCACGGCAATGACTCGCTTGATGCTGGACATGGCGTTGGCGGGGACACGCATGTCCCGGGAGGAGCAGTCAGCGCTGCAGCTGGAACAATCGTGGGTACAATTTTCTGACATAATAGGACATCTCCCTTGTTTTAGTGACAATCTATGAGAGTAACGGACCTTAGCGCACCAGGGTATTTTCCGTGGGCGCCTCGTCCCGGGTCTCCTGAGAGGAAAAATAGTAGGAAAGGATATCGGCGGCCATCGCGCCCAGCTCAGAACCGCTGCCGCCCCGCTGGACCACCAGGGCCATGGCCACTTCCGGGTCGTCATAGGGGGCAAAGCACACAAAGACTGCGTTGGCCTCCACCTGACCGTCTACCTGGGCGGAGCCAGTTTTGGCACCCACCTGGAAGGGCAGGTCCACAAAGTGCTGGCTGACGGAGCCCTTGGTGGTCAGGGCCAGCATACCGGCCTTGACCGCTTCCAGGTTTTCATCCTGAATCTCGATGGTGCTCAGCAGCTCCGGCTCCTTGGTGTAGAGGACCTGGGAAAAGTCGTCGGATTTGACCTCTTTAAGCAGGTGGGTGGCGTTTCGGGAGCCGCCGTTGACCAGCGTGGCAATGTAGTTGGCCAGCTGGATGGGGGTAACCTGGGTGCTCTCCTGTCCGATGGCCACGGAGAGGACGCTGCCCTCATACCAGGTGCCGCCCCGGGATTCGGTATATTCGGGGCTGGCCATCACGCCGGTGTACTCCTCCAGCTCCAGCCCGGTCTTCTGGCCCAGGCCAAAGCGGGTGGCGTAGTCCACCAGGGTGTCGATGCCCAGCAGACGGCCGACCTCGTAGAAGAAGTAGTTACAGGACACCTCGATGGCCTCGCTGACGTTGATGGAGCCGTGGTTGCCGCCGTTGGTGTTGTAGATCCAGCATTTGGGCTGGGGGCTGGAGTAGTATTTGTAAATGCCCTCGTCCTTGATCTCCGTGGTGGGGGTAATGATCCCCTCCTCCAGTCCGGCGATGGCGGTGATCATCTTAAAGGTGGAGCCGGGGGCAAAGGTGCCCTGAAGGGCCCGGTTCAGAAGGGGAAGCAGGGGGTCGGAGGCATATTCGTTGTAGTTGGAGTTATACTTGGCCGGGTCAAAGGTGGGATAGGAGGCGCAGGCCAGCACCTCGGAGGTGTCTACGTCCAGAATGACGCAGGCGCCGCCGCCCACGGCCTCCTCCACATCGATTTGCGGAATGGCGGTGGCCAGAGTGTTTTCCACATAGGCCTGGAGGTCAATGTCCAGGGTCAGAACCACGTTATCCCCCGGTTCCGGCTCCTCCAGCCAGGTTTCTGAGACGATTTTGCCCGAGGCGTTGCGCTCCACTGTCCGCACGCCGGATTTTCCCCGCAGGTAGGACTCAAAGGCCTGCTCCACGCCGCCTCTCCCCACCGTGTCGTTGAGGGAGTAGTCGGGCACGCCGTCTCCGTCCAGGTCCAGCGAGGTGTAGTATTCCACCTCCCCGGAATAGATGGGAGTCACCTGTCCCAGCAGATGGGCGGCGTAGGTGGTGTGGTACTGGCGCACCGTGGTGGGCTCAATGACCACGCCGGTGAGGGAGTGCTCCTTCACCTGGGTGATGAAGTCGATGTCCACATCCTGAGCAAAGACATATTCGTTGGCCACATAGACGTTGCTGGAGCGCAGGTTCAGCTCATACAGAATCCCGGCCAGGTTTCGGGCGTCCTGGGCGGACATATCGCCGATGTTCAAAACGGGGACGGTCTGGCCGGAGTCCTCTTCCACGGCCCCCTCCCCTTGGATGCCCCACTCTTCACACATCATGCCCAGCAGCTCCAGGGCGGTGGGCAGAGCGTCCGATTGGGCCGACTGGGAGGAATCGGAAGCCTGGGACAGGTCCTTGCCGGTGAAAAAGGCCTTGATCTTGTCCCAGAGGCCAGGCTCCTGGGCTTGGGCGGTGTCCTCTTCGGTCTCCTCCGACTGCTGGGTGGGGTCTTCGATCCAGCCGTAGTAGACAGCCAGCCGTCCCAGCCGGGTGAGGGACTGTACCGTGTTCCCCTCCTCGTCGGTGGAGGTGGTGACATAGGGGGTGTCGGTGGTAAAGGTGAAGGGGGCGGATTTGGAGATGGGCAGGTTGTCCGTCCACTCCACGCCTTCCTCCGTGGCAATGTCCATAAGGGAGAGAAGAATGCGGTTGCGGTCCTTTTTCATCAGGGAGGTGTCAAGGGACACCTGATAGACCACCTTGTTGGAGACCAGCACCTGGCCGTTCCGGTCCAGAATCTGGCCCCGGGCGGCCTCCACCGACTCCTGTTCGGCAATTTTGTTCTGTGCCTGGCGGGCGTATTCCTGGCCGTTGTTGATCTGAAGGTCGTAGAGGGTTGCGCCCATGCCGGTGATGACCAGGGCCAGCAGAAGGACCATGACCAGGGCCCGGCGCTGAAATTGTTTGGGATTCATGAGAGCCTCCTTTCCAGAGGGGTAGCGGGGAAACAGGGGACGTCAGGCCAGCTTGGTTCCGCCGACCCGGTTGTAAATGGCCCGGAACAGCAGCCAGATGAGGGGGGTCCAGACCAGGGAATAGAAGAATTCGGGCACCGCCACCTGAAGCATGTCGGGCAGCTGGGCGGTGTGGAGCAACAGCCTTTGGGCGATGCGCAGGGCATCCAGTGCCGCCAGCACCCCGGCCGAACAGATGAGGCAGCCGGGGAAGGACTGGCTGAGGGCATATTGAGAGACCGCTCCCATGGCCATCCCGGCCAGGGCCATGCCGAAGACCAGCCCTCCGAAACCGCCGGGATAGGTGAGCTCCCACAAAAGTCCCACGCCCAGCCCAAAGCCGGTGCCGGCGTAGGCCCCCTCCAGAACTGCCACCGCCGCTGCGGCCAGAGGCAGAAGCATGGGGGTGATCCCCTGGATGGGATACCGGGGAAGAATGTAGGCGTCCAGCAGCCAGACGGGCAGCAGGCCCAGGCTGTAAATAAACCATTTGTGAATGAGGTCGCGGCGTGTCATGTGAACTCCCCCTTATTCCACAATGGTGAAGTCCTTGATGACAAAGACCTCAATGAGGGAATCCAGCTTGGCCAGCGGCACGACCACCGCGTAGCGGGACTGACCGGAGGGATCGGTAAAGACGCCCTCCACCTGGCCCACCACCAGACCGGAGGGGAACACATCGCCCTTGCCGGAGGTGACCACCTCGTCGCCGGATACCAGCTGAGCGCCCTCCGGGAGGTAATTGAGCTTCAGCTTGCCCTGGGCCATGAGGGCAAAATCGCCCTCCAGCACCCCGGCGCTATAGGTGCGGGTGACAATACCGCCCATCTCCGTGTCCGTGTTGATCACCGTGGACACCGAGGACCAATTGTAGCCCACCTGGGACACCACACCCACCAGCACGCCGGTTTCCGTGATGACGCAGTCGCCCACCTCGATCCCGGCGTTGGTACCCTTGCTCAGGGAGAGGGTGGACTCCCAGTTGGCGGTGGAGCGGGCGGTAACCTTGGCGGACTCAAAGACAAAGTCCCGGCGCTTTTCCTGCAGATCCAGCAGGGAACGAAGCTGTTCGTTTTCCCGGCTGGCCTCCTGGCCCTGACGCACCGCGTCCTCCAGCTCGGCGACCTGGGCGCGCAGGCTGTCCAGCTCATCCTGAAGCTCGCCATAGTGGAAGACATAGGTGTAGACTCCCTCCGCCCAGCCGGCCACGGTGGAGATGGCGCTCCGGATGGGGGCGGTCACCGTGTTGGCAACATTGGACAGAGGGTCCACATTCCCCCCGAAAAAGGCGGAGCCCACCCCGATGAGAATGGACAGCAGCAGGGCGATGATCAGCAGGAGGATTCCATTTTTGCGCAAAAAATCTTTCACAGCTTAAAGCTCCTTCGTTGCAGCCATGGCCAGGGGGTCTACGCCGAAGCCGGACAAGATCTGACTCAGCCGGCAGACGGGCAGCCCCACAACATTGTAATAGTCCCCGGAAATGCCCTCCACCAGGGTGCAGCCGTAGCCCTGGATGCCGTAGGAGCCGGCCTTGTCCATGGGCTCGCCGGTGGAGACATAGTGGTGGATGTCATCCAGGGTGAGGGGGCGGAAGCGGACGGCGGTGGCCTCGTGCTGGGTGACTGACCGGCCCTGCCAGCAGACGGTGAGGCCGGAGTAGACCGTGTGCTCCCGACCAGAGAGGGTTTGGAGCATCCGGACCGCGTCGTCCCGGTCGCGGGGTTTTCCCAGCACGGTGCCGTCCACCGCCACCACCGTATCCGCGGCGATGATCAGCGCATCCGGGTGGTCGGCGGCAATTTCCGCCGCCTTCTGACGGGAGAGCTCCTCCACCAGCTGCTCGGGGGTGAGATTGGGGTCGGCGCGCTCCTCCCCCTTGGCGGGGATGATGTCAAAGTGGGAAATTCCCATCCGCTCCAGCAGCTCCCGCCGCCGGGGGGATTGGGAGGCTAAGATGATCTGCATGGCTTCAGCCCTCCATCTGGGCGTCGTCCGGTCCGCCGGACAGGGTACCGCTGACCCGGATGGCGTGGTCCCAGAACATCTCGCCGTCTTCAAACCAGAAGGTGAAGCCCCCCTGATCGTCCACCTGAATGGCGTCCAGCTCCATGCGGGCGATGAAGTCCTCGGGGGTGATCTCCTCCGGGGCCTCCTCCTCTTCCCCGTCCTGGGCCCACTGGTTGGCAAGGTCGGTGAGCTGCTCCGCGGCAAAGGCACGCACCCGCTCGTCCCAGCTCTGGGCGTCGGCAAGCAGGGCCCGGGCGGTGTCCTGGGCGGCCTTCATGGCCTCGGGCTCCCCCTTGTCAAAGTCCAGGCGGACCTTCCCGTCCAGCCAGTCCAGCTCGGCCTCGTACCAGCCCACCTGGCGGTTGAGCACAAAGGTGCCAAGACTCTCCACATAGGTGCTCTCGGGCTTTTTCTGCTCCTCCAGAATGGCCTTCAGGTCCGGGTCAAAGGCGGGCTGGGGCAAATCCACCAGCAGCAGCCGCTTCCGGTCCAGGGAGAGCCGGCCCCGGAACTTGATAATAAAGTCCGGGGGCACCCGCTGGCGCAGATAGCCCCGCAGGGTGTCGTCGCACAGGGCCACCAGCCCCATTTCCTCCTGGTGGATCTCCGGGCTGTCCTCCTCCATCCAGGCCGTCAGGCCGATGGAGGCCTCCCACAGGCCGGTGTCCTCCTGCTGGACGGCGCCAAAGCCCATGGGGCCGGTGATGGCCAGAATGTCCAGTTCCTCGGCCAAAAAGTCGGCGGCAAAGGATTTGACCGCGCTGCTCTCCGGAGAAGTGCTGGGCTTGGGGGCCTCTTTTTTCTTAAACAGTCCAAACATGGCGTACTACTCCTTTATTTGCCGGTGGAGCCGAAGCCCCCCGCTCCCCGCTGGGTTTCGTCCAGGTCGTCGGTCATCTGGATCTGGGCCTGAACCACGGGGGTAATCATCATCTGGGCAATCCGCTCTCCGGGCTTTATGGTAAAGTCCTCCTGGCCGGAGTTCTGCAATCCTACCATAATTTCCCCCCGGTAGTCGCTGTCAATGACGCCCACGCAGTTGGCCGGGGCGATGCCGTGCTTGATGCCCAGGCCGCTGCGGGCAAAGATCAGGGCCACATACTCCGCCGAGGGCAGGGCGATGGCAAGGCCGGTGGGGATGACCCGGCGCTCTCCGGCGGGGATGGTCACGGCCTCGTCCATGCAGGCGTGCAGGTCCATGGCCGCCGCGCCCGGCGTAGCATAGTAAGGCAGAGGGATTTCGTTCCCAATTTTAGGGGAAAGGGCTTTGATTTTCAACTCCATAATCTTAAACTCCAACTTAATTTTTTATAACGTAGCCTCCACGTCCACCAGGCGCAGGTAGCGCCGGAGGGGATATTCTCCGTCGTGGCACTCCCCCAGGAAAGGCTCGGACATGTGGGCAGCGGTGGTAATGCGGGTAAGTCCCGCCTGGGCGAGCAGCCGGCACAGCTCCTCACGCTCCTGGGGCGGGCAGATTAGCCCCGCGGTCTGAAGCCGCCCCCGCTGGGGAAACAGGGCGGCGGCCAGCTCATTCCGGGGCAGACATTTGACCAGAACATTGCCGTGGAGGGGGGACAGCTCCAGCGCCCGGTCGGGGCATAAGGTGACCGAGCAGCCTCTCCCCTGAAATACCTGGGCAGAGCTTTCCGCCACCGCCAGCTCCAACCGGTGCTCATAGCCATGGAGGGTGGCCATGGCCGTCTGGCCGGGGGTCTGATGGGTCTGGGCCGCGGCCCCCTCCAAGATGGGAAGAAAGCTTTGGCAGAAGTGCCGGGCCTGGTCTTGGTCGGCGGTATCCAGGTAGATCACCTGGCAGGAGGAGCACAAAAGTCCCCCGGTTTCCATGATGTGTCCGGCCAGCGCCTCCAGCTCCTCTCCCCTGCCCGCTCCGGACAGGTAGGCAAAGCTCAGCCGGTGGCCCCACTCCATGAGCTTACATCCGGCGGGGGCCATGGCGCGCATGGCCCGGACAGCCTCGTCCCCGCCCCAGGTTACAATGCCGTCGGATAGGTCGGCCAGAGCCTGGAGGGAAGCCTTGTCACTGGAGGGGATGGAAAAGACGTAGACATAGGGGGCGAGCCTGGGCTCGGTGTCGGTGAGCAGCTTTAACAGGGCCAGAGACAGCCCCGAATCTCCTGATGGGAGCTTTAGCAAATTGACGTTGCCGGTGAGCAGGCCCTCCACCACGCTGAAGGCGGGCAGGCCGTCCAGGTTTCCGGCGGTGATGTGGAGCAGCGTGCCCAGGGGGACGGCGGCGGTGCGGCCAAAGGGCCGCTCTTCGACCGAGCGAAGACCCCCCGTCTCCACCGAGAGCTTATACTCCAGGCTCTCCGGGCGCAGCAGGTGGCGGTATTGCTCCAGGGCGGAGAGCAGCTGAGGGGTGGCGTATTGGGCGATGAGTGCGTCCAGCTCTCCCCGGTCCAGCCGCTCCAAGAGCCGCTGACAGGCATCAATGACCACTTTGGAGGTTAGCCCAGGCTGAGAACGGACGGCGATCAGGTCCTCCGGCAGCTGCGACAAAACCTGGGGCAGCTGCTGATCCGGGAGGATGGTTCCCTTTGCAAAGATCAAAACCCTTCCCCCTTTCCCAAAATCTGGGCGGCCCCGGCGGCACAGGTCTGGATGTCGCTGAGGCCCACCCGGCCCAGGAGGGTCAGGTAGGGGGACGAAATGCCGCAGCCGCACTCCTCCCCTGCCGTCAGATAGCCCAGGTCGTCGGTCATGACGCTGGTGGTGGGGGTGGCGTTCATCAGGGGTGTGATGAGATTCACCAGCCCGATGCGCCCCATGGGCAGGGGCTCCAGGGTATTCACATCCCGGATGATCACCCGGGAATAGATGGGAATGTGGAAGTGGTGGTGCTGGCAGGCGTTGTAGAAAATGGGGTGCTCCACGGCCCCGAAGGATTCGTGAATTTCCTCCTCCGGGATGCCCAGCACCCGCTCGGCCAGGTCGTAGAGGACGGACTTCTCCACCTGCTGGGAGTAGTGCTGCTTCCAGCCGCCCGCCAGCAGAATTTTGGAGCCCCGGGGCAGCTTGACGCGCAGCCCCAGCTCCTCCATGCGTTTGAGCCCAAACCACAGGTAGGAGGGAAAGCCCACAATCCTTGTGGGAAAGACTGAGCGGCCAAGCTTTTCCAGGGCCCGGGCCACCCCGTCCAGGTCGGGGACGTAGCCGCCGTCCACATACTGAAGGGCATAGGTGCGGCTGATAGGGGGCGAAAAATAGGTCAGGCCGTACATGGTGCGGGTGACCCCGGTGCGGTTTGATTTGTGGGGCTTATAGCCCAGAATCACACAATGGGCGGGCTTTGGGGAGATGAGGCCGTGCGTCCAGCCCAGGTGCAGCACCATGGGGGCTTCGGCAAAGACACAGCCCCAGTCAAAGCCGATCTGGCTGAACTTCCCGCTGGTGCCCGAGGAGGTCACAAACATGGCCATCCGGCTGCGGGGCATGGAAAAGATGGCGTGGCGTTTATAAAAGAGGGTGGGCAAAACGGGAATCTTAGCCAGGTCCTCTATGGTTTGAAGCTGATCGGGGGAAAACTGGAGGGCCTGGGCGATGGAGCGGTATTCCGGGCAGCGCTTTAGGTGAAAGGCGCAGTTTGCCCGCACCGCCCGGAGAAATTTCTCCTGGGTGCCCTCCAGGTCATAGGGATGGGCGGACCAAAAGAGCCTCTGCCGTTCCAGCATAAAAGCTTCCCCCTTTCCGGTGGTTACTCCACGTCCCGGTAGTAGAGCCCGCGGGTGTAGTCGTTGGGCTGATAGCGGCCCTGGGACAGGTAGCGCTCCAGCACCTGGACGCACTCGGCGGCGTTTTCGGTGGTGAACATGAGCCGGGCGGCCCACAGACCCAGCCGCTGCCAGTCGGCGGCCTTGTCCGCCAGGAAGACCTTTTTGGAATTATAGATCTCGTTGCGGCAGCCCCAGGCCTTGACCACGGGGAAGCGCTCCCCTTTCCGGTCGGTGAGCAGGTTCACATTGTTGCAGGTGTGCTGGCCGGAGTGGTTGTGGATGATGCAGTTTTCCATAATCATCAGCGGCAGGCGGCCATAGGCCACAAACTCGGTGGGGATGGTTTTGGACAGATCCCGGATCTGGGCCAGCTTCAGCTCGAAGGAGGCGGTGGCGGAGATGAGCCCCAGACGCTTGAGCTCCTTCATGGTCTGGCTGTTGTACACCCCCAGGCCAAAGTCTCCCCGGACCTGGAAGCCCAGCTGGGACGCCCGGCGGATGGAGCCCAGATTGCCGGCCAGAGCCTGGGTGACCCCCAGGTTGCGCAGGGCCACCAGATCCTGCTCCAGCTGGGGCAGCTCCCTGTCGGTGCAGATCCGGGGCATCACCACCGCCAGGGGGACCTGCGCCTGCTGACAGCGGCGGACCAGGTCGGGGTTGGCGGCGGCCTCATCGGCGGGAAGGTAGACAAGAGCGGGGCCCAACTGCAAAAGCTCGTCGCTGAACTGCTCTGCGGTGCGCAGAGAGACGGTAAACACCGGCGGGAGCTTGGGGTTTTCGTACCGAACCCCGGGACGGAAGGGCTCCTTGCGCCGCTGGGGCAGCTCCTGGCGCTGTTTGGACAGCTCCTCCAGGCAGCGCCGGCGCAGATCGTTCAAGGCGGACAGGGGCAGAGACAACCCCTCCCCCACCTTGGCGGTGACTTTTTCGCAGGCATAGGGCGTGCCGCCGGTGCGCTGAAGCTGTCCCTCCACCTTTTCCCGGGTCAGGGGGACGTTCCGGGCGGCCTCGGGGACGGGGCCCTCCACCCGGGCCACATGGCCCTGGTGGTCCTCGGCGGCCACCTGGGCGGCCTCCCCCTCCTCAATGAGGGCGTACAGGCGCACCGGCTCCTTGCGGTTTTCACCGTTTTCGTAGGTGGAGCGGGCCTGGGCAAAGAGCTCACGGGGCTCCTTCTCCTCCTGGCGGGTGCCGAACAT
>DBFWXD010000339.1:0-2216 GCA_048215895.1 Eubacteriales bacterium | reverse complement strand
CAGGGGTGTTTTTAAAAGCTGCGGCAAAGCGCCCTGTGGGGCCTTTGGCGGGGGCGTCATGACTGGGGCTCCTGCGTCAGGAGTTCAGGGGCAGGTTCAGCACGCCCGCCGGGCCCTTTTCCATGAGCTGATAGTAGTCGTAGTTAAAGATAATGCGGTAGTAATCGGTGTCCAGAATGGTGGAGGAGTAGGCCACGCGGTTTTGGACCTCCGCAATGAGGCTGGTTACCTTCTCCGGGTCGGGCTCGGCCCCGTCCCAGCGGGTAAACTCGTCGGTGGTGGAGTTATAGTAGCCGGTCTCGCTGATAAAGCTGTAATTGGCAAAGATCACCAGGGGCGGGGCGTCCGAGAGAATATCGCTGCCCATGATGAGCCGGGAATCATACTCCAGGCCGAAGAGGTTGGACAGGGTGGGCATGACGTCCAGGCTGGAGCAGTACTTGTCCACATACACCGGGTTTTCCATCTCGCTGTTCCAGATGATCAGGGTGTTTTCGTAGATCTCAAACACCGGGTCCACCGTGTGGCCCAGCAGCTCGCTGTATTCCTCGTCGGTAAGGCCATAGGGGTAGTGGTCGGCGGACAGGACGATCACCGTGTCGTCCAGCTTTCCGGCCGCCTCCAGCTGGTTGACCAGCCGCTCCAGGGCCAGCTCCAACTCCATCTGGCAGGCCAGGTAGCACCGCACCGCCTCGCTGTAAGGCAGGTCCTCCACGCTGCTCCAGTGGCGGGCGGCCATGGCGTTTTCTTCCAGGTTATAGTTGAGGTGGCCGCTCACCGTCAGGCAGTAGACCATGAACTGGTCCTCGTCGATGAACATGGGGACGATTTCCTCCATCATCTCCAGGTCGGAGGGGGGGAACTGGCCGCCCCAGTCCATGTTGAGCCCCTGGCCGATGGCGTAGTACTCATACCCCATGTTGGGGTGGGAGAGGTTGCGGTCGTAGTAGTCGTAGAGGTAGTCGTGGAAGGCCATGGTCCGGTAGCCCTCTTTGCGGAACTGGTTGCCGAGGGCGAAGGGCATGTAGTTTTCCGAGGACAGGGAGTAGCTCCACACGCCGGATTTGGGAATGAGGCCGGTGGTGGTCACATATTCCCCGTCGGAGGTGGACACGCCCCACAAAGGCGTGTAGAAATTCTCAAAGACAAAGCCCTCGTGAGACAGCTTCCAGAGGGTGGGGGTGCGCTGGGGGTCCATGGCCAGGGTGGAGAAGCCCTCGGCCACGATCCAAATGAGATTTTTCCCCTCAAAATAGCCCGTCCACTGGTTTTCAGAGGTGGGAGTGCGCTGGGAGAACCACTGGTGGGCCTGGAGCAGGCTCTCGTCGGTCTCCTGGGCGATGATGGTGTCAAAGTCGATGGGCAGGGCGTGGACCCCCTGGGGGGCAAAGGCCTCGGTGGAGCTGCCGTCGGGGTCCGGCTGGCTGGAGGAGGAGCCGTCCGTGCCCAGTTCCTGATCCTGGTCGGGGTCAATGCCGAAGAGGACCCGGCGGATTTCCAGCTGGGTCTGGGTGATGGCGCCGAAGTACTGGGTCTCCAGCTCGGGGGTGGCGGTCTGGAAATAGATGTAGCGCAGGGACATCACTCCGCCGCCGCACATCATCACAAGACCCATGGACACCAGCTGAATCACAACCGCCAGCGCCGTCCAGCGCAGGCGCAGACCGCCGGATTGCTGACGTGGGGCGATGATCCGCTCCCGCAGCCAGAAGGACAGCACCGGCGGAATGGCCATCATCACCACCGGGAACCAGTTGACCAGCACCTCGCCCACGGCCATATCGCCAAAGGCACCGGCGACCATGGCCATCTTGGTCAGGGAGAAGATGGTGAGGAAGGTCTTGAACAGCCGGTAATAGACCGTCTGGGCCCCCAGCCACAAAGAGAGAATCAGGGTGCAGAGGATCAGCAGTGTCCGCCCGCGCCGGGGCGCCACGCTGCCGCACAAAAGGCCCAGCAGCAGGGCGGTGGGCAGGGAGAAGAGCAGCGTGAACAGCACCCCTGGAACCGTAAGGGAGCCAAAGCAGAACAGCTTTAACAGAATCTCCTCATAATAGATGACGCAGAAAAAGAACAGGGAGGGGGCGGCCAGCGGCCTCCAGCGCTCCCACAGTCGGGAGAGGCGAACAGACATGATGGGAATCTCCTTCCGGACAGAGCGTGTTTCCTTGATTATATTGAAATCGGGGAAGCTTGTCAATGCGGGAGGAATTGGG
>DBFWXD010000338.1:0-14477 GCA_048215895.1 Eubacteriales bacterium | reverse complement strand
CCCCAGGGGGACGGCGAAGAGAAGCTTCTCGCCCGACAGACCATCCAGCTCCTCCGCCCGGCGGATGACCCGCACCTCCCGGCCCTCCAGGGCGTACCGGAGGACTCCCTCCAGGCGCATATCCGCCCAGGCGGCGTCCGGGGTGGGGTGAATGACAACAAGGGACATAGCGGCACCTTCTTACAAAATGGACTTCAAATGCTCCGCGGCCTCCCGGATGTGGCCGAATAGCTGGTCGGGAATGTGGGGCAGCCGTTCCGTCTCCACGCCCGCGGGGGTGTAGCGGTTTTTCACGCCCATATAGATTCCGTCCAGGAATACCGAGCCGCAGTGCCACTGGCCCCGGAGGGTGAGCAGCAAAGACAGGGCGCCGGAGGACATGGCGGGGGCCACATAGGGCTTAAAGCCAATTTCCCGCATCTTCAGGTTGGCGGTGACAGTGAGGTGGGTCAGCTCCTGGGAGATGGCCTCGTCGTAGTGGTCGATGGAGTTGGCAATGAAGAGCCCGGTGCCGTGGGGGCCAAAGGAGCGGCCCTCGGTGAGGAAGGAGGCCAGCTTAGAGTCCCGTTTGGCAAAGTAGGCGGCCCGGGCGTTCATGACCCCAAGACCAAAGCCCTGGACCTGCTCGGGGCGCAGGCCCTTGCCGTCAAACACGCCGTTTTCGTCCTTGTTGCTCTCCAGATAGGCGGTTTTGGCCAGGGGGTCCACCGGGTCGGATACCGCGCACCAGAGTCCCTGGAAGTGGGCGGCCCGGGCCATCTTGGCGTAGTGGGCCACAATTTTGGCGTTGTTTTCAAACTGATACATCCGCACGTCCTTCACCTGGGAGCCCACGGGGGGGATGCCCTTGGAGGCCACAAAGACGAACATATCACAGTCGAACAGCTCCTCGGGCTTGACCACCTTTACCTCGGGGAAGGCGTCGTAGTCCCAGGGCAGGGCGATCTGCCCCATCTCAAACTCCCACCGGGCGGTGATCTGGTCGGACAGGTCGCAGATGCCGATGGACTCGATCACGTCGCCCCCCAGAAGCTTCAGGCCCGTGAGCAGAGTGGAGCCCACATCGCCGATGGCCAGGATATTCACCCGCTTTTTCCCTGCCTTGGGGGCGGACAGAACCGCTTCCCAGCCGGGGCGGTTTTGGTTGACGGCGGTGAGGCGGCCCTCCCGGATGGCGGCGGCGACGGCCTCGTCCACCTGGGTGTCCGGCAGGCGGGAGGCATCCAGGCTCTCCAGACTGTGGCCCGCCTCCAGCTGGCCGGGATGGCTCACCTTGAAGCTGCCCCGGCCCAAAACGGGGTCGCCCCCCACCAGGGCGTAGAGGGGGCCCTCCGTGACGGGGGAAATCTCCGCTCCGAAGTCCTCCACAGGGGTGAGAGAGACCAAATTTGCTCCTTGATAGTTGTAATAATACATCAGAATATCACTCCAAGTATGAAAATTCTGTTCTTAGCGGCCCGATATGGGAATTCGGCGCTTCTTATGGTCACGCCTCGCCTGCTCCCGACGCGGGGCTTCCCTCCGACTCGAGCGCGGTCCGGGCGCATTCTGCGCCCTGGGGCCGTGCCCTCGCTCCGGTCCATCCCCGCTAGTCGCAACGGCTCGGGCGCTTCTTATGGTCACGCCTCGGTTCCCTCACGGCCGGGGATCTAAGTCCGCCGACTCCGGGCAAACCCGGCCCGCCTGGGGCGGCCCTGGGCTTTGCCCATCCGCTGTGTCCTTAGCTCCCCCTGCTCGGGAATTCGGCGCTTCTTATTGATTCTGCCGCAATAGCTGCTCCAGGTCGTTCTCCAGATAGACGGAGGCGGACAGGTTGGGGTCGTAGTGCAGGCACGTGCCCTTGTCCGGGCACAGGGGGAGGATGACTGCCTCAGCCAGCCGGGACAGGGTTAGGTTCCGGCCATAGAGGATGCGGTACTCCTGCTCCAGGGTGCGGATCACGTCCAGGGAGCTCTCCAGGCAGGCCCGGGACAGCTGGAACACCGCCTCCCGGCCGCATTCCTCCCGGTAGGAGGGGGTGGCGTAGGGCAGGATGTGGTTGATGCCGGGCAGCAGTCCGGGCACCGGAGGACTGGGGCGGCGGACGGTGTTGCCGCCGATGAAGGGGAAGAGGGTGGACTCCACAAACCACTGCCGCAAGGTGGGCAGGTAGTAGACGCTGTCCACCGGGCGCTCCCAGGCGTTCATCAGGTCCTTGCCGTAGCCGGACAGCACCCCCACCAGCACCATGCGGATGGGGACCCCCTCCCGGCGGAAGATGGGGTCCAGGGCTTTAAAGCGGAAGCCCGGGTGCATAAGGTCGTCCACCAGAATGACCGGCCGGTCAAAGGACTTGATGGTGCGGATCTGGCTGGCGATGGGGGCGTAGTAGGGGAAGGGCTCCATCACGCTCTCGGACAGATCAGGGGAGAACACCTTGTCCGTGTGGATGGTCTTGGTCACCGTGTTGGGTACCGTCTTGCCCCGGAGGAGCTTGCCGTAGGGCACGCACATGTTTTCGCCCAGAACCCGGGGGGAGGTGGGCACAGAGGGGACATTGTTGTAGGCGGTGATCTTCTCCAGCAGCCGCTGGTGGATCATATCGGCGGAAAGGGTGAGCACCACCGAGCCGGGATAGAGCTGAGCCAGGGCGTTCTGGAGGCGGCGGTGACTGCGGACGATGGCGGACAGGACCCGGGGGTTACGGTTGAGGGGGTCCTGAATGGTGGTCTCCAGGTTCTGAATGAGAACGGTGGGGGCGTGCATATCCGCCTCCAGGATGGGGAGATTCCCCTCCCGGGCGGTAAAGCCGAAGCGGGAGAACAGGTCCTCCAGAAGGGAGGAAATGCTGTTGTCATAGGGGGCATAGATGGCGTAAACGCAGGACTCCTCCAGCGCCTTGGCCAGCAGCTCACACAGCAGCAGCTGGTGGTAATCCTTGTGCCGGTCAGAGGTGTCGGCGGCCAGGGAGGTGATCATCAGCACTTTCCCAGAGGCCCGCAGGCGGATGTGGTTGGCCAGCTCCGTGTCCCCCAGGGCCGCAAAGAGCTGGGAGGTGGACAGGGAGCGGTAGCTCACATAGCCCAGCATGGAGTGGGAGCGGCTGTGGCGCAGCAGGAGCACGCTGTCCCCCTGCTGGGTGATGGCCGAGCGGAGCACCTCCCGGTCCGGCTGTCCGGCGGTGAGGCTGTCCAGGAGGATGGGGTCGGGGATGCCCAGCCACTGGAATTCCAGCTCGCCCGCATCCAGCATGGGCTTGTTCTGGCTGTCCCGCAGGTACAGGCCGTTTTGATAGATAAAGTCCTGAATGACCGGGTCCACAAAGCTGGAGATATCCCGGTTCAAATCCACATTTTCCCGGATGCGTGTGGAGCTGATGTCCTTCAGGTGGGAGGGCAGCTGGAGCCGGATCACGTCGCCGGTGATGGGCAGATCCCGGGGCAGCTCCTTTTCCCCCGCCCGGCGGAAGATGATGTGGTTCATCCGATGGATGGAATAGGGACGGGAGGGGGCCTGGTAGGAGGAGGCGTTGGCCACCACGTCGCTGCCCACCACGATGTAGACCTCCTGGCCGGGGAAGAGCTCCAGCAGCCGGCGCAGGTTGGCGGGGTTGGCAATGTTCACCGGAATGTCGTCGGGGAACAGGTGGATGTGGAAATCCCCTGCCACGGACATGTTGACAATCTGCCGGCGGATCAGGTGGGGCTGGGCCTTTTTGGACCAGGAGAACTCGTCCACGGCCAGATAGACCTCAAAGCCCAGGTTGCGGATAGCGTGGACAATGCCCTTGTGAGACAGGGTAAAGGGGTCGAAGGTACCGGGGAAGAAGGCGATCTTCCGGGGCGTCTCAAAGGTGAAGGGGCCGTGGTCCAGCCGCCGCAGGGCGATGAAGCGGTTGATGTGGGCCAGGGCGGCGGCCCGGTAAAAGAAGGTGAGACCGTCCTGCCGGGGGGACTCCTGAATGAGGAACAGCAGCTTGCGGTAGCACAGGGAGAACAGGCGGGCCTTTTCCTCCATGCTCAGCTGCCAGGAGCCGAACAGAAGCTTGCCGATGACCAGCAGCGCCTCCTGGCGTACCTCCTCCCGGTAGTGGGCCAGACCCTGAAGGAGCAGGCCCAGCAGCTCCTGACGCCGTGCCTCATAGGCGGCGGTGTCCTCAGAAAAGCGCTCCCGGTAGTCGGGGTAGTGCTGCAAAAGGATGCCCACGGTGTTCAGGGCACCGGCCACGGCGGAGTTGTTGGGGGAACCCAGCAGGGATTTAAGCCACAGTACCTGCTCGTCCAGCTCGCTGGGGTGGAGGTACAGGGCGGCCTCGCCCAGATACTGGGGGATGTATTTGGAAATCTGATACTGTCCCATCTCCAGGCCCTTGCCCAGCTCCACCACCACCTCGTTGCGCTGGTCTCGGCGCAGGGAGGACAGGGTACGCACCAGGGCGGAACCGGCGGTGTGCCGGACCACCACACGCTCGGACACCTTGACCAGGTTGGAGAAGTGGGTGGCGATGTGGAGCACATGGGCCTGGGCCCCGTGGTCCACCTGGTCCCGGAGCAGCTCCACGCCCGCCACCTTGACGATCCAGGGGGTGGCGATTTTCAGGTTGTCCAGGAACACCTCGCTGGTGATGTCCGCCTGATAGAGCATCTGCTCCAGGTCGGACACGTCCTCCCCTGCCCGGCGCAGGATCTTGCTCTTCAAAAAGACGGTGGTAAGCTCCTTACCCTTTATGCTGCGGGCAATCTCCACAATCCGGGCCATCTGGGGGTGGGAGCGGGGGATGTTGCGCTCGGTCTCCCGCAGGAACTGGAGGGCGGCGGTGGTCAGACGCAGATCCTCCGAGACGGCAAAGTGGGCGGCAAAGCGGATCAGTTTTTCCCGGGTCTCCTCCCCGTAGTACTTGGGAGGCAGGTAGCAGGCCGCGTCCAGCAGAGTAAAGGCGGTGTCCGGATCGGTATGCTCCGGGTCGTCGTAGTAGCACAGCAGAGCGCCCAAAAACCGGGGAATGTCCCCCGGGCGGGCGTGGAGCAGCATGGACTCCACCACCAGCTTCAGGGTGTAGCCGATGTGGCTGCGCTGCTGCTGGGTGGTTTTGTGGTCCGGGAAGATGATCATGTCCAGATACTGGCTCCACAGGGTGAAGGGAACCTCCTCCGCCGGGTCATTCTGGGCGTCGGCGGGGACCTCCTTGCGGTAGACCAGGTGGAAGCGGGCGATGATCTGGCCAATGAGGGCGCCGGCCTGGCGGCGGATGTCGCCCTCACGGTGGACCAAAAGCTCGTAAAGGAAGGTGAGCGCCTGGGTCTTCTGGCGCACGGACAGATAGGTGAAGTACTCCTCAAAGACGTTGAGGTAGGCGCGCAGCTGCTGCCAGCTCTTCACCGAGCGGGCTTCCTCGATGATGTTGCCGAACTTCTGCTCGTTGGAGAGCATGTGCATGAGCTGAAGGTTATGCTCCACCGACAGGAGGATGAGGCTGTTCAGGGTCTCCTGGGGGTTCATCAGGGCGGTGTCCTTGTGGGGCACAGGGGGCTGAAGCTGCCCGGTCAGATCCACGTCCACCCCCAGAGAGCGCATGTAGTCCTCAAAGTCGTGGAGCTTGCCGTAGACAAATTCATACCGGCGGCGCTTTTTGGAATCCACATTGTCCAGCTTGGACAAAATCACCTGGAAGGACTGGTCCAGGGGGAAGAGGATGGTAATTTCATTGCCGTCCTTGTCCCGCTCCTGCTTGGAGCGGAAGTCCGCGTAAATGAGCAGCAGGGACTCCACCGACAGAGACTCCAGCTCCAGATCCCAGGTGGAGTGGTTGGAGGCAATGTGGCTGATGGACTCCATGTTCCGCTCCAGAAGCCACTGGTCGGTGTAGTAGTAGTGGAGATAGGGCACCCGCTCTCCCGGGCGGCAGCCGAACTTGCCGATGTCGTGGGCGGCGGCTGCGGCGGAAATGAGGGCCAGGTCCACCTCCACCCCGGCCTCCTTCAAACCCCGGGCGGCGGTCATGGCGATGTAGTGGACGCCGGAGATGTGGCTGAGAGTTTTAAAGGGGGTGAACTCCAGGCCCAGGCGCATGAGCTCATAGATAAACTCCTCCCGCCAATACCACAGGAAGCGGCGGTATTCCCGGCCCAGATCGCAGGAGGAAGATTCCTCCTCGGTGAGGAACTGAAAATCCATCATGGGGTCGAAGGGCAGGGCGGCGCGCTCGTGGTCCAGCAGCACCTGCAAAACCGTGAGATAGAACCGGGCGCCCGCCTCGTAGGGCTGAGCGTCGGGGGCAAAGCCGTTCTGGGGGAACATGGTACGGCAGATATATTGGTAGCAGAAAGGACCCCAGCCCTCCTTGGGCGGCTGGGGACAGAGCTTGTCCAGAATGGGGGCGCACAGCTGCAGCACCTGGGTGCAGCTCAGGCGCGACCGGATGGGAAACAGGGCGCTCAAGCCCTCCGACCAGCCGGGGGTTTTAGTCAGGGTCAGGGCGGCCCGGCGGCTGGAGACGGCGGTAAATTTCCGGGAGACCAGGGCCTCCACGATTTCCCGGTTGAGCTGCCGAATCAGTTTGTCGTTCACGGATATCACCTCAGCTTGTTACAGAGTTGGGGGTGAGGCTATACTTATGATTAAGAATAGCACATTTCTGCTCCGATGGAAAGGAAGAAAACAGGCCCCGGAAGGAATTGTTCCGGGGCCTGAGCCGTTTGTTATCCTGTTTTTCCCAGCATCCGCAGGCTGATGACCCGGCCCATCACCGCGCCCAGCAGCAGGATGTTGCAGCACAGGTAGAGCCAAACCAGCAGGATGATCAGCGAGGCCAGGGAGCCGTAGACCAGGGCGTATCGGGAGGAGATGCCGATAAACCAGGAGAACAGCACCGACGCGGCCACAATGGCAAAGGAGGCCACCAGGGAGGAGAGCAGCACCACCACCCGCCGCACCTCGCCCCGGGGGGTGCCGGTGCGGTAGACGATGAGCACCAGCAGCATGACAAAGCAGAACAGCAGCAGATAGCGCAGCCACACCCACAGCCCCGACAGGGCCTCCAGGGGCAGCAGCCGGGCCAGATAGTCGGGCAGGTGGGAGCGGAGAAGGGTAAAGAACCAGTCGCCGGTGAAGATGACCACCACAGAGAGGTAGACCGTGAGCAGAAGAAGCAGGGAGAGCATCACGCTGGCGGCCAGGCGGCGGAAGGGGTGGACCACCTCCCGCTCATAGAGCTGGTCCATGGTGAGCAGAAGGGTACGAAGTCCCGCAGAGGCGGAGACTAAAATGGTAAACAGGCTGGCCAGCAGCAGCGCGGGGGACTGAATGTCCGCCACATAGGAGAGATAGTCGGAGAGGATGACCAGCACGCCCGCCGGGAGAAATTGATCCAGGGTGGTGAGAAAATGCTCCAGATTCAGGTGAAACAGGCCGATGAAGTAGTTCACGCACACCAGCAAAGGGAAGAGGGTGAGAATGAGAAAATAGGACAGGGCCGCCGCCGACCGGGACACCCCCACCCGGCCATACAGGTCCGCCATCTCCAGACCGAAGGAGACAGGGGCCAGAGAGAACAGTTTTTTCACCGAGCGGACCTCCCTTCCCAACGTGATATACTCCATTATACCAGATTTGCCCCGGGAAAAGGAGAGAAAAATAGGCAACGAAAAAAGCCGTCTGCAATCAGACGGCTTTCTACGCGATCAATATAATCAGGCCAGCTTGTTCAGCTTGATGGTCATATTGCTCTTCTTGTTGGCGGCATTGTTCTTGTGCAGCAGACCCTTAGCAGCGGCCTTATCCACAGCCTTGACGGCCACCTTGTAAGCGACATCGGCCTCGCTGCGGTTGCCTTCCGCCACCGCGGCCTCAAACTTCTTGATGTCGGTCTTCAGCGCGGACTTCGCGGCCTTGTTCTGCGCAGCCTTGGTCTCGGACACCAGCACACGCTTCTTGGCAGACTTCATATTCGGCAAACCAAACACCTCCTCCGATTTTCATCGTTAAATTAGGCGCAGTGCGCCTGTGCAGATTTGTATTTTACCATTGGTTTAAGAAAAAATCAACCGTTTTTTCAAAAAAATTTTTGCCTGCGGGATAGTTTTTCTGCCACGGCAAAAACTAGGGGTAGAGCGAGAAACGTGCCACAAGATATGGGATTAGGAGGAGCCGACATGCAGATACGCCGCACGGACCTGGCCCTGGAGGCCAGAGAGCTTTGGCAGGAGAGCGCGGGAGAGACCACCAAGCTGCCCGGAGTGGAGGCCCATGAGGGCATCCGGGACGGCATCCCGGTGACCACGGTCCGGGTGCTGGACGAGGAGGGGGAAAAGGCTCTGGGTAAGCCCAGGGGCTGTTACGTTACCCTAACCCTGGAGGGGCTGGCCGGACGCCAGGAGGACATCTTCCAGCGGGCCGTTCAGGCGGTGGCGGGAGAGCTCTTTGAGCTGATGAAGGACATTCCGCCCCAGGCCCTGGTGCTGGTGGCGGGGCTGGGCAACCGGTCCATCACCCCCGACGCGGTGGGCCCCAAGGTCCACGAGTACACCCTGGTCACCCGCCACCTGGTGCAGCGCCTGCCGGAGCAGTTCGGCGCCCTGCGGCCGGTAGCCTCCCTGGCAGCCGAGGTGCTGGGCTCCACCGGGGTGGAGAGCGGCGAGGTGGTGCGGGCGGTGTGCGAAAAAATCCATCCGGCCTGTGTCATTGCGGTGGACGCGCTGGCCTCCCGGTCGGTGGAGCGGCTGTGCCGGACGGTGCAGCTGTCCGATACGGGCATCACCCCCGGCTCGGGGGTGGGAAACCACCGCCTGGGCCTCAATCAGGAGACCCTGGGAATTCCGGTGATGGCGGTGGGCGTACCCACGGTGGTGGATGGGGCCACCCTGGCTGCCGACCTGATGGGGACCCAGGAGCTGCCCCGGCTGGGCCGGGGGCAGGAGCTTCTGGTGACGCCCAAGGACATCGACAGCCAGGTGGCCGACCTTTCCAAGGTGATCGGCTATGGCATAAACCTTGCCCTCCAGCCCGGTATGACGGTGGAGGAGCTGGAGCTGCTGCTCAGCTAGCTATCCAAAGGCCAGAAACAGAAAAATGATGGCCAGATTCAGCCCGTAGACCACCAGAAACCAGAAAAAACGACTGTGGGGACCAGGACGCAACCCCCTCACCTCCCTTTTGTCTGCTCTCTAGTGTAGTGGCGGGACCGGGGTGAATATACCGGGAAAAAATGGGACAGACTAACGGTAACATTTGGAGCGAACGCGAAAGGATGTGATCGTATGGTGAAAGGAATCACCCGCCAGGTCATCTTGGTTAAATCTCCCGACCCCCGTCTGTTTGAGGAGGCCATTTTCATCGTCAAGGAGGAGGCTCTGGCCCGGGAAGGGGTCAGCGCGGAGCGGGTGCTGAAGGAGGCCCGGCAGGCCGCCGACGGCTATCTCAAGCAGGGAAAGGCCTGGAATCGGCGCCTGGAGCGGCTGCCGGTGGCGGCCTGGGCGGCGGCGGGAGCCGCAGCGGCCTCAGCGGGCTGGGCCTTGTGGCTGTTTGCCCTGTAACCCGCAGCGGGCGAGGGCATAGAATGGAGTGGAAGGGCACTGCGGCAGACCCTTCTACCTCCTTTGTATATACGGTGACTGTACCAATGAGCCGATTCTTTTTATTTCCTCCTTATTCTGTGGGCCCTGACGAGCCAGTCGTCAGGGCCTTTTTTTGCAGCTTTAAGAAAACCTTAATGAAATCCTCATAATTCCTTTAGAGGAAATATCACTGCTGTATGGTATCCTCCATACAGTTTCAAAATGGTATGCCCATAAGGAGGGAGCAATCATGGCACAGCGGATGAAGACAACCTTGTGCGCTCTGGCCCTGGCCCTGGCGCTGCTGGCGGCCTATGTACAGGAATGCAGCTGGACGGGGGAACCGGTCAAAAGCCAGCCCCCCATACCGTCCACGCTGATGGTATATTCCCTGCCCTAATGCGTTTGGAAGGAAAGGAAGAGCACAATGGACGAAATTTTAACCGTAACGGATTTGAAAAAGGTCTATGGCCGGGGGGCAGCGGTCACCCACGCCCTGGACGGCGTGTCCCTGTCCCTGCAGGCAGGGGAATTTGTGGGCGTGATGGGGCCGTCCGGCTCCGGCAAGACTACCTTGCTCAACTGTGTGTCCACCATTGACCGCCCCACCTCCGGCTCCATCACCATTGACGGGAAAAAGCTCACCGGTCTGAAGGGTAAGGAGCTGGCCAAATTCCGCCGGGAGCGGCTGGGGTTTATTTTTCAGGACTGCAACTTGCTGGATACCCTCACCGCCGGGGAAAACATCGCCCTGGCCCTGTCCATCACCGGAGCTCCGGCGGGGCAGATTGCCGGCCGGGTGCGGGAGATGGCCCAGCTTCTGGGCATTGAAAACTGCCTGGACAAGTACCCCTATGAGATGTCGGGCGGGCAGCAGCAGCGCTGCGCCGCTGCCCGGGCTATGGTGACCAATCCGGCCCTGGTGCTGGCCGACGAGCCCACCGGGGCGCTGGACTCCAAAGCGGCCCGGCTGCTTCTGAACTGCCTGGAGGACTTAAACCGGGACCTGGGGGCCACCATCCTCATGGTCACCCACGACGCCTTTACCGCCAGCTGCTGTGAGCGGGTGGTGTTTCTTCGGGACGGGAAGATCTTTTTGGAGCTGAAGCGGGGCGGCGAGGACCGCCGGGCCTTTTTCCAAAAGATCATCCGGGTGGTAACGGAGATGGGAGGGGAAATGGAAGATGTTCTCTAAACTGGCCATACGCAATGTGCGCCGGTCCTTCCGGGATTATGGGGTCTATTTCCTCACCCTCACCTTCGGCGTGTGCCTTTTTTACACCTTCAACGCCATCAAGGGACAGGGGGCCATGGCCTACCTGGCCCAGCGGGAGCACCCGGCGGTGGAGGCCATCAACATTTTGGTGGATATATTCTCGGTATTTGTGGCGGTAGTGCTGGCCTGCCTCATCCTCTATGCCAACCGCTTCCTCCTGCGCCGGAGAAAACGGGAGCTGGGGACCTATCTGCTCCTGGGCCTGTCCCAGGGACAGGTGTCCAGGCTGCTGTTTCTGGAGACGGGGGTCATCGGCCTGGTGTCCCTGGGGGCCGGGCTGGTTCTGGGAGTGCTGGCCTCCTTTGGCCTGTCTGCGCTGACTCTGTCCATGTTTGAGATCAATCTGGAGGGGATGCTGGCGCTGCACTTTTCCCTGAAAGCGGCGGGAAAGACCATGCTGTCCTTTGGCCTTATCTTCCTGCTGGTGATGATATTCAGCGGGGTGCGGGTCTCCCGGAGCCGGCTCATCGACCTGATCTACGGGCAGCGGAAAAATGAGGTGCTGAAGGTGCGATCCCTCACCCCGGCGGTGATCCAGCTGGTGGCGGGAATTCTCTGCCTGGCGGCGGCCTATGCCACCCTGCTCACCTTCGGCATGGCTATTGCCGTGGCGGTTCTGCCCATCTGCATCCCCATGCTGACCCTGGGGACGGTGGGGACGCTGCTCATTTTCCGCTCCCTGTCCGGCTTTGTGATGAAGCTGGTCCAGGGGCGGCCCAGTCTCTACTATAAGAATTTGAATCTCTTCACCCTTCGCCAGTGGCTGAGCAAGGTGCACACCACCTATCTGGCCCAGACGGTGGTGTGCATTCTCCTGCTGCTGGCCATCGGCATTACTGCAAGCTCGGTGGGGCTCAACAACACCATTGCCTCCAACAGCGGCTACCAGGCCCCCTTTGACATCACCGTCCAGAACCTCTCCGGGGACGAGGAGCTGGTTGATTTTGAGCAGGTGCTCCGCGACGCGGGCTTTGACCCCCAGGAAAAGCTGGACTGGAGCTACGCCACAGTGTTTTACTATAACGACCCCCAGGTGACGGGGGTGGAAAACGCCAGCGCGGCCCTGCGGGTGTCAGACTATGACGCCCTGAGGCTGCGGCAGGGAGAGCCGGCTTACAGCGGGCCGCTGCCCTCCCGGGGGGATCATCTGAACCAGGAATTGACCACCGGCAGCCTGGGGCTGAGCTATGTAATCATCCCCGACGAGATGGCCGAAGAGCTGACGCCCTGCCGCCAGGTCTGGTCGGCGGACTATGCGGGGGATAAGGAGGCCACGGAGGAGGAGATCATGGACACCATCCGGTCTCTGGATGTTCCCTTTGCCTCCTGGATTACCACCCGCATCAACATCTATCAGGACCTGATGGGCAGCAAGATTCTGGCCCTGTTCCTGGGGCTCTATCTGGGCTTCACCTTCCTGCTGGCTGCGGCGGCGGTGCTGGCCTTGCAGCAGCTGAGCCAGGGAGCGGACAACGCCGGACGGTATGCCCTGCTGCGCCGGCTGGGAGCGGAGGAAAAGCTGGTGGCCCGGTCGGCTACCCAGCAGGTGGCCCTGGCCTTTTTGCTGCCGCTGGCCCTGGCCCTGGTGCACAGCGTGGTGGGTATGAAGGCGGCCAACGACCTCATTGCCACCGCGGGCAAGGTGGACAGTGTCTCCAGCAGCGCGGTAACGGCGCTGGTGCTGGTGGTGGTCTATGGGGGCTACTTCCTGGCCACCGCCCTGGCCTGCCGCCGGATGGCAAAACATGCATAATGACTGCGCGGGATGCGCCGTGGGAAGAACCCCTTCCCCGGCGCGTCCCTTTCATTTTGAGGAAAGGACAAGGGGGAAACGGGCTCAATTTTGTGGAAAAAATCTCTATGCAGACCGGACGGGAATGATTATAATGATACGGTTATTTGGAACGGAATGAAAGACGCGGGGCGGTGTCCCTGCACAGGAAGGAGACGCTATGACCAAAAACTTAACGGTAGGCAGCCCCATGCGGCTGATTGTCGGCTTTGCGCTGCCCACTTTGTTCGGTATGCTCTTTCAGCAGTTTTATAATCTGGTGGATACCATGATTGTGGGCAAGCTGCTGGGCGCCCAGGCGCTGGCGGCGGTGGGGTCCACCGGTTCCATCAATTTTTTTGTCATCGGCTTCTGCATGGGCGTGTGCAACGGCTTTGCCATCCCGGTGGCCCAGCGGATGGGGGCCAATGAGCCCTCGAAAATGCGCCGGTATGTGGCCAACGCCGCCTACCTGGCCGCCCTCTTTGCCCTGGTGCTCACGGTGGGCACCGGCCTTTTGTGCAAGGACATCCTCACCCTCATGCGCACCCCCGCCGATATTTTTGCCAACGCCAATGCCTATATCTTTGTGATCTTCATGGGCATCCCCGCCACCTTCCTCTATAATCTCCTGGCCGGGGTGATCCGCTCCCTGGGGGACAGCAAAACGCCGGTCTATTTCCTGGCCCTGTCCTCCTTCCTGAACATCTTTTTGGACTTTGCCCTCATCCTGTGGTTTGACGCGGGCGTGGCCGGGGCGGCCATCGCCACGGTGGTGTCCCAGGGAATTTCCGGCGTGGCCTGCCTGCTGTATATGCGCCGGGCCTACCCTATCCTGCGTATGACCCGGGAGGAGCGGAAGCTGGACCTCCACTCCTGTAAGGTGCTGTGCGCCATGGGTATCCCCATGGGCCTTCAGTACTCGGTGACGGCGGTGGGCTCCATCGTCCTGCAGTCCGCCGTCAACACCCTGGGCAGCCTCTATGTGGCGGCGGTGGCGGCCGGGGCCAAGCTCTTTCAGCTGTTTGCCTGCCCCTTCGACGCCATGGGAGCCACCATGGCCACCTACTGCGGGCAGAATGTGGGGGCCTGTAAGCTGGACCGTCTGGGCCGGGGCATCCGCGCCTGTTCCCTGCTGGGGCTGGGCTATTCCCTGATCGCCCTGGTGGCTATGCTGCTCTTTGCACCCCAGTTTGCCATGTTCTTCCTAAACCCCGACGAGGCGCAGCTGACCATGCTGGTGGAGCTTACCAGCCAGTATATTATCACTCTTACGGCCTTCTTCTTCCCCCTGGCCCTGGTGAATATCGTCCGCTTCTCCATCCAGGGCATGGGATATAGCACCTTTGCCATTCTGGCCGGTGTGCTGGAAATGGCCGCCCGGACCGTGGTGGGCCTGTGCCTGGTGCCCGTGTTTGGGTTTGCGGCCGCCTGCTTTGCCTCCCCCGCCGCCTGGATCTGTGCGGACCTGTTCCTGGTTCCGGCCAGCATGGCCTGCATTGCCCGGCTGCGCAAGCTCTACCCCTCGGTGGAGGATGAGGTGCTGGAGCTGCAGAAGAATCCCATATAACACACATTGCCCGGTTCTGGAAACAGGACCGGGCAAAAATTTTTGCGAATCCTGTCACCAAATGGGGAACAAAAGCATCTATAAATAGGTTGGGTAACATAATTCTTAAAATTTTGTAAAAATAAAACGGCGCCCCTTGCCGAAGACAGGGGGAACCGGTATACTAAACTGGAATCACCATCGGGGAGGGAATGACCCTGGAAGAGAAATATTTGAATGTGGCCCGGGAGCGGCGGGAACCTGCCCCCCGGCCAAGACCGGAGGGAAGACGGGCCCAGGAGAACTGGGACGAGCCTCCCCGAAGAAGGAAAACGGCGGCCCGGACGGCCC
>DBFWXD010000337.1:0-3311 GCA_048215895.1 Eubacteriales bacterium | reverse complement strand
CCCGCAGGAGCTCCGCAAAGCCTTTGATAGCGGTGATAGGGGTCTTGAATTCGTGGGAGAAGTGGTTGATGAAGTCGGAGCGCAGGGTCTGGATGCTCTGCAGCTCTTTGGACATCTTGTTGAAATCCTCATAGGCAGGCTGGAGGGGGCCGCCCTCCTCTGGCTCCAGATACTGGGAAAAATCCCCGTCTGCCACTGCCTTTAAGCCCCGGGTCAGGCCGGACACCATTCGGTTGAATTGGCGGCTGAACAGCGTGGCGGTGATCCCCACCACCAGCCCCATCACCGCGAGAATTCCGAGCACCGAGACCGTGGATGCCCGGAGCCAGTGGAACCGGTCCAGAATGTGGAGCATCGCAAAGGGGGCCACTGTCACCAGTGTGACCACAACGGACTCGATGGACAGCCAGAAGGCCAGCGTGCGGTTCCGCCACGGACGTCGCTTTTTCATGGCTGCTCCTCCTTTGTGATCTCCGCCTTATATCCCAGGCCCTTGATAGTGACGATGCGAAACTCGGGAATGTCCCGCAGCTTGTTGCGCAGGCGGCTGATGTGGGTCTTCACGGTGTCCTCCCCACTCTCCGAGTCATAGCCCCAGACCCCGTCCAGCAGCTGGTTTCGGGTGAAGATCTGTCCCGGATAAGACAGAAGCTTATAGAGCAGCTCGAACTCCTTTTTGGGCAGCTCCATAGCCGCCCTCTCCCGGGTGACGGTGTATGTCCCTGAGTCCAGCACTGTCCGCCCCACTACGATCCGATGCTCGCTGGCGATGTGCGCCCGGCGCAGCAACGCATCCAGCCGCCAGATCAGCTCCTCGTAGTTCACCGGCTTGGTCATATAATCGTCCACGCCGGAGGAAAATCCCTCACGCTTGTCCTCGAAAGACTGTTTGGCGGTGAGCAGGAGCACCGGGATCTGGTCCCCCCGCTCCCGCAGGGTCTTTACCAGGGTATAGCCGTCCATTCGAGGCATCATCACGTCAGCAATGATTAAGTCCACTGGGTGCCGTTCCAGAACGTCCAGGGCCTCCACCCCATCCTGGACGCTGATGATGGCATACCGGTGCTTCAGCTTGGCGGTGGTGAGCAGGCGCATAGAGGTATCGTCTTCCACCAGCAGAATGGTCGCCATTGCCGTCTCCCTTCCCCGGCCTTGGTTTGGGAAGACCCCTCTGGGCAGTTCTCCCGCGCCGGAGTTATTTTTGATAGTTCCACAACAAAAATCAACGAAAGAACAACAGCCTAGTATCTCATCCATGGGATATAGGGTGTCACAGACATTATATCGTCCCAGGGGCTGTCCGTCAAAGGGAGAGCCCGCCTTTGGAAGACCAGCATAGCCCCTTCGGGTAAACTAGACGTAAACTTCCTGTCGCTCTTTGTGGGTTTTTCTAAAAAATGTGGGGCAGAGAGGGGGATTTCCGGCGTTTTCTTCCTGCCGCCCGGGCGGCCCAGTTTACAATGAGTTTACCTGAGCGTGCTATGCTACCGCCGTTAGAAAATCTGCACGAACGCGCAGCAACGATGGAGGCACAACCATGAGACAAAGAATTTCTCTGCTGCTGGCTGTATTGATTCTAGCTGGTACGCTGAGCCTTCCCACCCTGGCCGCAGAGCCGGGGGAGGACAACGCACGGGAGACCGGGGCCCAGAATGGGGGAGTCCAGCAGGTCCCTGCTGACCCGGAGGAGACCCAGAATCCCCGGCCCGACCCGGAGGGGACAGTGACCTGGGCCAACCTGGACAGCCGCATCCGGGAGGGGAGCCTGAGCGCCCTGATCCTGGCGGAGAACATCGGCGGCATCGAGGGCATCGACTATGACCTGATGTATAATGATTTGCGCCGACAGATCAACGACATCGCCGATCTGCAGTGGATGATGGTCCTGATGGGCAACAGCATGGGTGCTGACGCCCTGGACCAGACCTATGACGCTCTGCGGGAGACCTTTGACGCGATCAAGGACGGAGAGCTGCAGGCGGACAACGCCGATGTGGTGTGGCAGCTGGAGGACACGGTGAACCAGGTGGTCTCCGGGGGCGAGACGCTGTACATCACCCTTCTGGGCCTGGAGCAGCAGGCCGCCGACGGACAGCGGGGCCTGGCCGCCCTGGACCGGAGCTTGGAGGAGCTGCGCCTGCGGCAGACGCTGGGCCAGGTGTCCCAGCAGACGGTGGCTCAGCTGGAGCAGACCCGGGTGGAGACCGTCAGCCAGCTGAACAGCCTGGACGCCACCATCCGGGAGCTGAAGGTCCAGCTCCAGAATCTCATCGGTGAGGCCCCCACCGGAGAGCTGGAACTGGGCGCTCTGCCTACCCGGTCGGAGACAGTGTGGGAGGTCCCCGACTATGAGGCCGGCCTGGAGGCCGCCAAGGCGGCCAGCTGGACCCTGCGCAGTGCCCAGAAGGCGCTGGAGGATGCGGAAGAGGATTGGAAGGACGCCCGCTCCGACTACCGCTCCTCCCGCAAGCAGTACCTGCTCCAGCAGGCGGAGCATACCTGGAACGCCGCTCAGCTCACCTACCAGTCCACAGTCCAGAACTTCGAGACCAGCTTCAAAAGCCTGTATGACTCCCTGGCCAACTATGAGCAGCTGTATGCCAGTGCCCAGTCCGCTCTGGTTTGGCAGCAGTCCCAGCTGGACACCGTTCAGACCCGCTATGACCTGGGGCTGACCACCTGCTCCGCGGTGCTGGATGCCCAGGACGAAGTGGCATCTGCCCAATCTGCCCTGGACAGCGCCTGGAGGGACCTGTTCTCCGCCTGCAACAGCTATCGCTGGGCGGTGGAGTACGGCCTGCTCCCGGCCCAGGGAGCATAAACAGAGACACTCAGGGCGGCCCCTGCCGGCTGCCCGCAGTTTGAAGGGAAGAAAGGATGGAACACGACTCCATGGATCGCAAACTTTCCGTTTTATTGTGCGGTGCCCTGACCCTCGCCTTGGCTGGCTGCCAGGCGCCGGTGGAGGAGCCCCTGCTGGACCCCACCGTAACGGTGGAGACCACCGCCGTCCGGGCCGGGGACCTGAGCACCCAGAGCACATACATCGGCACCATCTCCGCAGAGGGTACTGCCAGCGTGGTATCCATGATCTCCGGCAATGTGGAGCAAGTGGCCGTTGCCGTAGGGGACACCGTCTCTGCCGGGGACCTGCTGTGCCGCTTTGATGACGAGAGCGCCCGCCTGAGCCTGCAAAATGCCCAGGCCGCGGCCAACAGTGCCCAGGAGAGCTATAACAGCGCGGTGTCCAACTACGGCGGCACGGACCTGCCCCTGCTGCAGGAGCAGCTGCGCCTGGCCCAGGACAACTA
>DBFWXD010000336.1:0-4868 GCA_048215895.1 Eubacteriales bacterium | reverse complement strand
GAGAAGATCTGCTCCGGCGAGGAAGCGGTCACCATCACCCAGGGCGCCCGGCACATCATGTTCCAGACCGGCGATACCGTTCTGGTCTGCCGCCGGCTGGAGGGCGAGTTTTTGCCCTACCGCAACGCCATTCCCCGAAATAATACTATTTGTATTGAGGTGGAGGCCCGGTCTCTGCTGGCATCCATTGAGCGTGTCTCTCTGATCATCAGCGAAAAATTAAAGTCCCCCCTGCGCTGTGTCTTCGGCGACGGAATGGTGTCCATCACCACCAAGACCGCCATTGGCGATGCCGCTGACCAGTGCGTGATCACCGGCGACGGACAGGGTCTGGAAATCGGCTTTAACAACAAATACCTCATGGATGCCCTGAAGGCCGCCCCCGCCGACAAGCTGCGCATGGAGTTCACCTCCGGCGTGGCCCCCTGTGTCATCCTGCCCGCCGAGGGGGAGGAGAACTTCATCTACATGGTGCTCCCCGTGCGGCTGAAGGCAAACTGAGTGTGAGGGAGGCTTTTTATGGAATCCCATGACATCCAAATCAAAACCGAATACATCAAGCTCCAGGATCTTTTAAAATTTGCCGGCGCTGTGGAGACGGGCGGAGACGCCAAATTGATCATCCAGGAGGGCCGGGTCACCGTCAACGGCGAAACCTGTACCATGCGGGGCAAGAAGCTGCGCCCCGGGGACCGGGCCGCCATTGACGGCGAGCTGGAACTGGTGGTCCAATGATCGTCCGGGAGCTGGAGCTGGATTTTTTCCGCAACTACACCCATCTGCAGGCCCGGTTTGACCCTAAGGTCAACCTCATTTACGGGGACAACGCCCAGGGCAAGACCAATCTTCTGGAGGCCATCGCCTATCTGTCCGCCGCCCGGTCCCACCGGGCCCGGTATGACCGGGAGATGATCATGCTGAACGTGGATTCCGCCTTTGTCCGGGGGGAGATCGAGAGCCGGGACCGGGACTTTACCCTGGAGGCCAAGCTCTTCCGGGGCCGGGGCCGGCAGCTCTATTCCAATGGCATCCGCCTCAAAACGGCGGGGGAACTGGCGGGCATCCTGACCACCGTCCTCTTCTGCCCCGAGGATCTGTCCCTCATCCGGGCGGGCGCGGCGGAACGGCGGAAATTTTTGGACAGCGCCATCTGTCAGCTGCGCCCCCGATACGCCCAGGCTTTGGGGGAATATAACCGCCTCTATGAGCACAAAACCCGGATTTTGCGGGACTGGCCGGAAAATCCCTCCCTGCTGGCCACTCTGGACGACTTTAACCTGCGCATGGCCCAGACCGGCGCCATTGTGATCCACTATAGGGCCCACTTTATTAAGCGTCTGCGGGAGCACACCCCCGCCATCCACGGGGACTTTTCCGGGGGACGGGAGAAGATGGAGCTTGTCTATGAGACGGTGTCCTCCGTCCAGGACCCCTTAGCATCCCCACGGGATATTCTTCCCCAGCTGCTGGACCACCAGGAGCGCCACCGCCAGGCGGAGCTGGACAGCCGCCAGTGTCTGTCCGGCCCCCACAAGGACGACCTCACCGTCTATCTGGACGGGCAGGCGGCCAAGACCTACGCATCCCAGGGACAGGTCCGCACGGCGGCGCTGTCTTTGAAGCTGGCCCAGCGGGAGATCTTTCAGGCGGACACCGGCGAGTGGCCGGTGCTGCTGCTGGACGATGTGCTCTCAGAGCTGGACGGAAAGCGGCAGTGCTTTGTGCTCAACCACATCAAGGGCGGACAGGTGTTTATCACCTGCTGCGAGGAGGAAAAGCTGGAGGGCCTGGAACAGGGCAAGAGCTTTCACATCCAGGGCGGAGCGCTCGTCTGAAAAGGAGAAGCCATGTATCTGCATCTGGGACAATCGGTTATGATTCCATATAGAGAGGTCCTGGCTGTCTTTGATCTGGACAACGCCAGCTGGGCCTATAAAACCCGGGAATTTCTGGAACGGGCGGAGCAGGAAGGCCGGGCCGTCTGGCTGACGGATGACCTGCCCCGATCCTTTGTGCTCACAGAAACCAGAGGGGGAGAGCCCATGGTCTATATCTCCCCCCTGTCCGCCGCCATTTTGAAAAAACGGCTGGAAAATGATTCTGTTGAGTAATTTAAGAAACGTATATAACGGAGAGTTGAGAAAGGAGAGGCGAGAAATCCCTTCTCCCCCCTCCCTTCTCAATTCTTCCAAAAGGCTGAAACCGGAGGTAAACTATGTCTGAAGAACGCAGCGAACTGAATACCACACAGACCGACCATGAATACGGCGGGTCGGAGATTCAGGTACTGGAGGGGCTGGAAGCAGTCCGGAAGCGGCCGGGTATGTACATCGGCTCCACCAGCGAATCGGGCCTGCATCACCTGGTCTATGAGATTGTCGATAACTCCATTGACGAGGCTCTGGCCGGATACTGTAAGGATATTACCGTTACCATCAACCCGGGAAACACCATCACCGTCACCGACAACGGCCGTGGCATCCCGGTGGACATCCAGCCTCAGACCGGACGGCCCGCTTTGGAAGTGGTCTTTACCATCCTCCATGCCGGCGGTAAGTTCGGCGGCGGCGGATATAAGGTCTCCGGCGGCCTGCACGGCGTGGGCGCCAGTGTGGTCAATGCCCTGTCCGAGTGGCTTGAGGTGCAGGTACACAAGGACGGACAGATCTATGAGATGAAGTTTGCCCGGGGCAAGATTACCCAGGAAATGAAGGTGGTGGGGAAAACGGACCACACCGGTACCACCGTCACCTTCAAGCCCGACCCCGAGATGTTCGACACGGTAGAGTACAACTACGAAACCCTCCACACCCGTATGCGGGAGGAGGCCTTCCTCAATGCCGGCCTTCGCATCCAGACCGTGGACCTGCGCCCCGGCCGGGAGCAGGAGGACGACATGTGCTACGAGGGGGGCATCCGGGAGTTTGTCACCTTCCTCAATAAGAACAAGGACCCCATCCACTCCGACGTGATCTATATGTCCGGCGCCCGGGAGGACTCCATGGCAGAAGTGGCCATGCAGTATAACGACAGCTACAACGAGATCATGGTCTCCTTCGCCAACAACGTGCACACCCCCGAGGGCGGCATGCACGAGGAGGGCTTCCGCCGGGCACTGACCAACACCCTCAACGCCTACGGCCGGAAGATCAAGATGCTCAAGGACGACGAAAAGGTCTCCGGCGACGACTGCCGGGAGGGCCTTACCGTGGTCATTTCCGTGAAGCTGACTGAGGCTCAGTTCGAGGGCCAGACCAAGGCCAAGCTGGGCAACAGCGAAATCCGTACTCTGGTCAACTCCATTGTCAGCGAAAAGCTGGAGACCTACCTGGAGGAGAATCCAGCCGTGGGCCGGGCCATTCTGGACAAGGCCCTCACCGCTAACCGGGCCCGGGAGGCTGCCCGGAAGGCCCGGGAATCCATCCGGAGAAAGACCGCGCTGGGCGGCGCGGCCATGCCGGACAAGCTCCGTGACTGCAACGAGGCCAACCCCGAGCTCACTGAGCTCTACATCGTCGAGGGCGACTCCGCCGGCGGCTCCGCCACCCAGGGCCGTGACTCCCGGTTCCAGGCCATCCTCCCCCTGTGGGGCAAGATGCTCAACGTGGAGAAGGCCCGGGCGGACAAGGTCTATGGCAACGACAAGCTGACCCCCGTCATTACCGCCCTGGGCGCGGGCATCGGGGACGACTTTGACCTCAACAAGCTTCGCTATCACAAGGTCATCATCATGGCCGATGCCGACGTGGACGGCGCCCATATCCGTACCCTGCTTTTGACCTTCTTTTTCCGCTTCATGCGGCCCCTCATTGAGCACGGGTACGTCTACTCCGCCGTGCCCCCCCTCTATAAGCTGACCCGCGGCAAGACCACCCGGGTGGCCTTCTCCGACGAGGAGCGCGACCAGATCTCCGCGGAGATGCGCGGCGGCAATCCCAATGTGAAAATCGATATCAGCCGCTTCAAAGGTCTGGGCGAGATGAACCCCCATGAGCTGTGGGAGACCACCATGGACCCGGAGAAGCGCACCCTGCGCCGGATTGAGCTGGACGACGCAGTGGCCGCGGATGCCACCTTCAATATCCTCATGGGCGAGAAGGTGGAGCCCCGGAAGGAGTTCATTGAAAAGAACGCCAAGTACGTGGTGAACCTTGACTACTGATGTGTAAGCGGAGGGATTGTTCCCATTTTCCGCGTTTGATGTGTAACATGGAGGAAGCTTAAAGCATGAGCAAAAAACCACAGTATGATCCTGAGGAGATCCGTTATCCGAACCAACATATCGTTACCTCCCCCCTGGTTCCGGAGATGGAGAAATCCTATATTGAATACGCCATGTCCGTCATTGTAGGCCGGGCCCTGCCCGACGTGCGGGACGGACTCAAGCCCGTCCACCGCCGCATCCTCTACGCCATGTATGAGGACAACCTGACGGCCGATAAACCCTTCAAAAAGTCCGCCACCTGCGTGGGCGACGTGCTGGGCCGGTATCACCCCCACGGTGACCAGAGCGTCTACGACGCCCTGGTTCGTCTGGCCCAAGACTTTTCCATGCGGTATGTGCTGGTGGACGGCCACGGTAATTTCGGTTCCATCGATGGTGACCCCCCGGCCGCTTACCGTTACACCGAGGCCCGCATGTCCAAGCTCTCCGACGAGATGCTCCGGGACATTGAGAAGGACACCGTGGACTGGGACCCCAACTTTGACGAGACCCGGAAGGAGCCCAAGGTGCTCCCCTCCCGGTTCCCCAACCTGCTGGTGAACGGCTCTTCCGGCATCGCCGTGGGCATGGCCACCAACATTCCCCCCCATAACCTCAATGAGGTCATTAACGCCACCATCCAGGTCCTTGACGACCCCGAGTC
>DBFWXD010000335.1:0-2593 GCA_048215895.1 Eubacteriales bacterium | reverse complement strand
CCCTCCTTGCTGTGTGAATTTCATGCTACCACAGCTTCTGGGGAAAAAAAGGAATTTTTTGAAAATTTTTTCTGAAAAAGGGCCCGTCCCAACAGGGACGGACCCTTTTTTCCACATAAATCGGTTAGAGCATGGTGGTCTCCATGGCCTCTTGGGTGTGGCGGACAAAGATCCGGCGGATCTCCTCCAGCTCTCCCAGCCCCTGGAGCTGGCACAAGACCTCATAGCCCGCCTGGGCAAAGGCCTGCTTCCAGGAGCCCTCTTCCCCGGCCATATCGTTGGTGGCGTGATCTCCCGCCACAATCATCAGCGGGCGCAGCACCACCCGGCGGTAATGTCCCGCCCGGACCTGAGCCAGCACCGCCTCCAGATCAGGCTCGGCCTCCACCGTTCCCACAAACCAGTGCTCGCCCCCCAGCGTCCGGAGGACCTTCTCCAGCTTGGGGTAGACCGCATTGCACTGGGCGGTGGTGCCGTGCCCCATGAGCACCAGGGCGGTTTCTTCGTCCTGGAAGGGAGCCTGCACCCGGATCAGCGCCCGGGCCACCGCCTTGAAATCTTCCTCGTCGGTGAGCAGAGGCTTTCCCACCGACAGACGGCGAAACTGTCCGGCCCGCTCCCGGGCCGCCCCCAGCAAACGCTGATACTCCAGCCCCTCCAGCAGATGAGTGGGCTGGATCACCAGCTCCTCCACCCCGTTGTCCACCGCGCGCTGAAGGGCCCGGTCCATATGGTCGATGGTCAGCCCCTCCCGCTTCTCGGTCAGCGCAATCACCACGCGGCTAGTAAAGGCCCGGCGGAGATCATAGGAGGGGAAAGCCTCCTCCAGGGTCTGTTCAATGGCGGCAATGGTCCGCTCCCGGCTCTGGGGATAGCTGGTGCCGAAGCTCACCGCCAGCAGCTCCCGTCTGCCGATTCCGTCCTCATTGCGGGCCTGGCCGGGCCCAACTGCGCCTGGTTCTCTCATGTAACTTCCTCCTGCTCTGGGTTTGACGCGGATGCGGGAGGAATCCATGTGGGAATCCCGGCCGCGCGGCAGCTTTGATGATACAATACCACCTGCGCAGCTGTCAAGGCAGCGCCGGCAGCTTCCCGGCCTCCAGGCGAACGTCGCACCGCCGCTCCACATCCCAGGCGGAAAGATAGGCCTCCTCCAGGGGAATCCACCGCTCCTGAAAGGCCTTGAACCGCTCCGGGCCGTTGCGCTTTAAAATCCGCTCCCGCTGAAGCTCCCCCTCCACCGTGAGAAAGGCCCGCAGATCATAGTAGTCCCACAGGGTGGGATGGCAGGCGTAGGCTCCCTCCACCAAAATCACCGGACCGCTCTCCACCTTTATCGGTTCCCCCAGGGCCATGGCGTGGCAGTCAAAGGGCCGGTAGCAGACGCTCTGCCCCGCTTTCAGCGGGCGCAGCACCTCATCCAAAAACCGCTCGTGGTCCACATTCTCCCCGGGAGTGCTCAGCCGCTGGGGCGTGCGCTGCTCCGGACGGAGGAAAAAGTGGTCCATATGAATGACGCTCCAGCCGTACTTCTCCTCCAGCGCCCGGGCCAGGGTCGTCTTTCCCGAGGCACACCGCCCGTCCAACGCCGCCAGCACCGGCTGACGGCTCCGGCTCAGCTCCAGCAGCCGCCGGACCAG
This sequence comes from Eubacteriales bacterium, assembly GCA_048215895.1. Classification (GTDB taxonomy): domain Bacteria; phylum Bacillota; class Clostridia; order Oscillospirales; family Oscillospiraceae; genus Lawsonibacter. Next base: position 953 of record DBFWXD010000335.1, on the reverse strand, counting down.
TTCCTCCAGACCCTCCGTCTGCTGGACGGGAGGGCAGGTTTCTGCTTGCTTCATTTGTTTCTCCTGTTCTCAGGCCTGAACCATCCGGGGATACCGGGCGGGAATCAGCCCCGCCTTTCCCAGTACCACCACCAGGGTGGGCAGCACCAGCAGCTGCAGCACGGCCCCGGGCATGGTGCCCACAAAGTAGCTGCCCGTCCACATGGCAATGGAGTAGCTCTCCGTCCCGCCCAGGTACTCCAGGGCCTGGACCGCCCCTCCTGCCACACGGCCCAGGAGCATGGCGGGCACCAGAGCCAGGTAGAGATCGGCGTACAGGCTGCCCGTGCGCCAGAGCTTCAGGAACAGTCCGGCGCACAGGCCGTAGACTACCAGCTCAGGCACCATGTGCAGAAGCTGGGAGGAGCCGGGCATTCCGGTCAGCACGCTGGACAGCACAGGGCCTACCGCGCCGCACACCGCCCCCAGGCCTCCTCCGCAGACAAGGCCGCACAGCAGCACCGGCAGGTGCATGGGAGACAGGGCCATTCCCAGCCCGAAGCTGTGGAAGGCTGTGGGGAGAATGGCGCACAGGGCGATGCACAGGGCGCAAATACAAAGTTTTTTCACGTTGGACATGGGGGTTCTCCTTTCCGACACACAAAAAAGGTATGCTCTTTTCCTATGGAAAAGGGCATACCTTCCTGGTACGCATACAAAAATCTATGGTTCGCTGAGGCAATAGGCGCTTCGGCGCCGAAGGCCGGCTTCGTGCCGGCAGTGGCTCTATTTTACCGGAGGCGGCGCCCCTTTGTCAAGAAAAACCCCCTACTTTTTCCCCTTGCCCCCGTGTATAGTGTAATTGCATTAAGTCGACAGGCTTTTTGCAGTTACACTTTTTTATTTTCTCCCAGAGAAAGGACGGTGAAAACGTGGCTGAATGTTACAAAACGATCGAATATCCGGACCGAAAG
>DBFWXD010000334.1:0-2191 GCA_048215895.1 Eubacteriales bacterium | reverse complement strand
TTCCAGAGCTACGCCCTCTATCCCCACATGACGGTCAAAGAGAACATGGAATTCCCCCTGAAGCTGAAAAAGGTGCCCAAGGCGGAAATCGACAAGCGGGTGAAGGATGCCGCTGAGATCCTGGGCATTACCCAGTATCTGGACCGCAAGCCCAAGGCTCTGTCCGGCGGCCAGCGTCAGCGTGTGGCCATCGGCCGTGCCATTGTCCGCGAGCCCAAGGTGCTGCTCATGGACGAGCCTCTGTCCAACCTGGACGCCAAGCTGCGTAACGAGATGCGCGCGGAGATCATTAAGCTGCGTCAGCGGATCAACACCACCTTCGTGTATGTAACCCACGACCAGACCGAGGCTATGACCCTGGCGGACCGGATCGTCATTATGAAGGACGGCTTCATCCAGCAGATCGGCACGCCTCAGGAGGTGTTTGACCACCCCATTAACATCTTCGTAGCTGGCTTTATCGGCACACCTCAGATGAACTTCTTTGATGCCAAGCTCATCAAGGACGGCGAGGGCGCCTATCACGCAGATGTGTTCGGCACCTACATCGCTCTGACCGCAGAGGACCAGAAGGCCCTGACCGGCACCGAGGCCAAGGACATTATTCTGGGCATTCGTCCGGAGCATATCCGCTTCACCTCCGAAGGCGGCGACGGAATTCTTTCCGGCACGGTGGAAGTGTCTGAGATGATGGGCAGCGAGTATTATCTCCACGTGACCAGCAATGGCAAGGACGTGGTGCTTCGGGTACCTACCGCCGATCTGCCTGCTGAGCTGCGGGGCGGCATCACCTACGGGACCAATATGAACTTCACCTTCCGGCCCGAATCGGTCCACCTATTCGACAAGGAGACGGAGAAGAACCTGATTTAAGCTTTTCCAAGTTTATATGCAGAAAAAGGCCGCATAAGCGGCCTTTTTCTCTGAATTTATGCGGTTAAGGAGGCGAGGGTGTTGCCGGAAGCGAAGAACATTCTGGGAACCATGCCCGTGGGGCGACTGGTCCTTCATATGTCCTGGCCCATTATGATCTCCATGCTGGTCCAGGCGGTTTATAATCTGGTGGACAGTATTTTTGTGGCCAGGATCAGCGACAAGGCGTTTCTCGCCCTCTCCTACGCCTACCCCATTCAGACCCTGATGGTGGCCTTCTGCGTGGGAATCGGGGTGGCGTTCAGCGCGATTTTGTCCAAGCGCCTGGGTGAGTGGGATTTGCCTGGGGCACGGGATGCGGTATTTCACGGCTTTGCCCTCTATGCCGGCTGCTGGGTGCTGTTTTTCCTGTTCGGGGCGCTGGGGGTGGAGGCCTATCTGGCGGGCTGTACCGAAGACCAGGCAGTGCGGGAAATGGGAATCGCCTATCTGCGCCTGTGCTGCTGCTGTTCCTTCGGAGTCTGTACACAGTTTCCACTGGAGCGGATTCTTCAGTCCACGGGCCATCCGGCGGGCTTTATGATCATTCAGGGCAGCGGAGCGGTGATCAACCTGATTCTGGACCCTATCCTCATTTTTGCCTGTCATATGGGGGTAGCCGGAGCCGCGGCAGCCACGGTGATTGGCCAGATTACAGGGGGACTGATTGGATGCTTTCTGCTGCGGCGGGTGAGAGCAGAGCTGCCGCTGCCGTGGCGGGGAGTCCGGTTTCAGCGTGAACTGATGGAGGAGTATGCCCGGATTGCGGTTCCGGCGGTGCTCATGCAGGCGATGGCCAGCGTGACCTCTCTGGGACTGAACAGCATTTTGAAGTTGTGGTCCGAGACGGCGGTCTGGGTCCTAGGGGTCTATTTCAAGCTGCAGTCCTTTGTGTTTATGCCGGTATTTAGCGTAAACAATGCACTGGTAACCATAATCAGCTATAATTACGGCGCGGGAGAGGGCAAACGGGTGTCTGCCTGCCTGCGGTTTGGCATGGGAGCGGCGCTGGCAACGGCGCTGGCAGGAGGACTGGTGCTGTGCCTGGGGGCGGGGCCGCTGCTGCGGGTATGCTTCCAGGCAGGGGCGGAAGCCATGGAGATGGGGGTGCCCTCTCTGCGAATGACGGCACTGGCCTTCCCCTTTGCCGCAGCGAGTATTATTTGTTCGGCTTGCTTCCAGTCTCTGGGATACAACCGGTTTTCGCTGGCTATTTCGGTGCTGCGCTATGGCCTTCTTCCTCTGCCTGCGGCTATGGTGCTGGTGCGAGTGGTGCCGC
>DBFWXD010000333.1:0-7557 GCA_048215895.1 Eubacteriales bacterium | reverse complement strand
ACACACGGGAGAGTGTTGTATGATAATCGAGCGCCTCAAGGGCGCAGTCTGCGATGATGCGGGAGATTGCTCGGAAACGAGGTAACTTCCGCGGAGTATGTCCGTAAATCGGGCGGCTGAGAGCTTCGTGTCACGGCGTATATCGCCTGGCAGGAAGGAAACCGGCCTGCATTGTGCCGGTTTTTTCGTGGCCTGGAGTGATACGCACGAAAGCGTGTACAAGGCGGCTCTCACCGTACGAAGGCTGGACACAGTCAACTTTCGTATGTATTAAGGAGGAACACCCAAATGGCTCAGAAAGAAATGATCCGCATCCGTCTGAAGGCCTATGATCACCAGCTCATCGACCAGAGCGCTGAGAAGATCGTGGAGACTGCCAAGCGCACCGGCGCTGCCGTTTCCGGCCCCATCCCCCTGCCCACCAAGAAGGAAGTCGTCACCATCCTGCGCGCCGTCCACAAGTACAAGGACAGCCGTGAGCAGTTTGAGCGCCGCACTCACAAGCGTCTGATCGACGTCATCAAGCCCTCCCCCAAGACCGTGGAGGCCCTGATGAGCCTGGAGCTTCCCGCTGGTGTGGAGATCGAGATCAAGCTGTAATAGCCTGATTTCAACAACATTCCTTTGTTAGTACCGCAGTCCATCGCGTGATTGAGATGGACGGGTCAAGTCGCCGGAGCAATGGCCCCCAGCCCAATGGGGTGACCAACTACGCCGACCAATAACCTTAATAGGAGGAAATCCAAATGCAGAAAGCGATCATCGGCAAAAAGATCGGCATGACCCAGATCTTCGATGAAGCCGGCCGTGTGGTGCCTGTCACCCTGATCCAGGCTGGCCCCTGCACCGTGGTGCAGAAGAAGACCGCCGAGAAGGATGGCTACGAGGCCATTCAGCTGGGTTACGAGAACGTCCCCGAGCGCAAGCTCACCAAGCCTGAGATCGGCCACCAGAAGAAGGCCGGCCTGACTGAGTTCGTGAAGGTCCTGAAGGAGTTCCCTCTGGAGGACTGCTCCAAGTTTGAGGTGGGCGACAAGCTCACTGCCAACCTGTTTGCCACCGGCGAGTTTGTCGACGTGACCGGCATCAGCAAGGGCCACGGCTTCCAGGGCGTTGTTAAGCGCCATGGCGCCGCTGTCAAGCGCAACACCCACGGCGGCGGCCCTGTCCACCGTCACCAGGGCTCTCTGGGCGCTGGCACCACTCCCGGCCACATCTTCAAGGGCCGTGACGGCGCCGGTCAGACAGGCAACGAGCAGGTTACCGTCCAGAACCTGGACATCGTTCAGGTGGACGAGGAGCTGGGCCTGATCGCCGTGCGCGGCGCTATCCCCGGCCCCAAGGGCGGCGTTGTGTTTGTGAAGAACACCGTCAAGGTCCATGTGGAGAAGAAGGCCACCGAGGCTGGCCGCGTCAACCCGCAGAAGGCTTCTGCCCGTGTCAACCCGCAGAAGGCTTCCGCCCGCAACAAGTAAGGAAAGGAGAGATTGAGTCATGCCTAAAGCGACCCTTTATGATATGGCCGGTAAGCAGATCGGCGAGATCGAGCTCTCCGAGGCCATTTTCGGCATTGAGCCCAAGGAGGCTGTTGTCCACGAGGTGGTCAAGAATCACCTGGCCAACTGCCGTCAGGGCACTCAGAGCGCTCTGACCCGCGCCGAGGTTTCCGGCGGCGGCAAGAAGCCCTGGCGCCAGAAGGGCACCGGCCACGCCCGTCAGGGTTCCACCCGGGCTCCCCAGTGGACCCACGGCGGCATTGTGTTTGCCCCCAAGCCCCGCACCTATCGCTACACCCTGAATAAGAAGGTGAAGCGTCTGGCTCTGAAGTCCGCCCTGTCCGCCAAGGCTGCCGAGGGCGCCATCCTGGTGGTGGACGGCCTGAAGCTGCCCGAGGTCAAGACCAAGGCTATGCAGTCCTTCATGGACGCCGCCGGGGTCACCAAGTCCGTGATGATCACCCCCGAGGTGGAGCAGAACGTGGTTCTGTCCGCCCGCAACATCCCCGGTGTGGTCACCACCACCGCCAATATCCTCAGCGTCTATGACATCGTCAACGCCAAGCAGCTGGTCATCGACAAGGCTGCCCTGGCTATCATCGAGGAGGTGTACGCGTAATGGCTACCAAGGCTTATGACATCATCAAGCGCCCCATCATCACCGAGCAGTCCATGGAGCAGACTGAGATGAAGCGCTACACCTTCGAGGTCGCCAAGACCGCCAACAAGATCGAGATCGCCAAGGCGATCGAGGAGATCTTTGGTGTGAAGGTCGCCAAGGTCAACACCCTGAACATGCAGGGTAAGGAGAAGCGGATGGGCATGCGTCCCGCCGGCCGCCGTGCCAGCTGGAAGAAGGCCATGGTCACCCTGACCGCTGACTCCAAGTCCATCGAGTTCTTCGAGGGTATGGTGTAAGGAGGAATTGAACAATGGCTATCAAGACTTATAAGCCCACAACCCCCTCCCGCCGTCACATGACTGTGTCCGCCTTCGAGGGGAACGAAAAGAAGGCCAAGCCCGAGCGTGCCCTGACCGAAGTGCTGAAGAAGCACGCCGGCCGCAACAGCTATGGCCGCATCACCGTCCGTCATCACGGCGGCGGCAACAAGCAGAAGTACCGTATCATCGACTTCAAGCGCGACAAAGAGGGTAAGGCTACTGTTATCAATCTGCAGTACGACCCCAACCGTTCCGCCAACATTGCTCTGATCGAGTATGAGGACGGCGAGCGCCGCTATATCCTGGCCCCCAACGGCCTGAAGGCTGGCCACATCATCATGACCGGCCCCAACGCCGACATCCTGCCCGGCAACTGCCTGCCCATCGCCAACATCCCCGTGGGTGAGGAGATCCACTGCATCGAGCTGTACCCCGGCAAGGGCGCTCAGCTGGTCCGCGCCGCCGGCGTGGCCGCTCAGCTGATGGCCAAGGAGAACGGCCTGGCTCAGGTCCGTCTGCCCTCCGGCGAGGTCCGCTATATCCGCGAGAACTGCAAGGCCACCATCGGCCAGGTTGGCAACACCGACTGGGCCAACATCCAGATCGGTAAGGCCGGCCGTAAGCGTCACATGGGCTGGCGTCCCACCGTGCGTGGTTCTGTTATGAACCCCAATGACCACCCCCACGGCGGCGGCGAAGGCAAGAGCCCTGTTGGCCGTCCCGGCCCTGTTACCCCCTGGGGCAAGCCCGCCCTGGGTTACAAGACCCGCAAGACGAAGAACCGTACCGATAAGTTCATCGTTAAGCGCCGCAACGCGAAGTAAGGAGGCAAAAAGATGAGCAGAAGCATTAAGAAAGGCCCCTTTTGCGCCCCCGAGCTGCTGAAGCGGGTCGATGAGATGAACGCCAAGAACGAGAAGAAGGTTCTGAAGACCTGGAGCCGCGCCTCCACCATCTTCCCCTCTTTCGTTGGACACACCTTTGCTGTGCACGATGGCCGCAAGCACGTGCCCGTCTATGTCACTGAGGACATGGTCGGCCACAAGCTGGGCGAGTTCGTGCCCACCCGCACCTTCAAGGGTCACGCGGGCAGCAAGACCGGTAAGTAAGGAGGAGAGAGACAATGGAAGCTGTTGCTAATCTGAAATATCTGCGGATCTCTCCCCGTAAGGTGAAGATCGTCCTGGACCTGATCCGGGGCAAGGATGTGGGCACTGCCTACGCCATCCTGATGCAGACCCCCAAGGCTGCCTCTGAGCCTGTGCTCAAGCTGCTGAAGAGCGCCGCGGCCAACGCGGAGAACAATCACCAGATGGACCCTGAGAAGCTGTACGTGTCCGCCTGCTACGCCAACCCCGGCCCCATCATCAAGCGCATTATGCCCCGGGCCCAGGGCCGTGCCTATCGGATCAACAAGCGCACTTCTCATGTCACCATCGCCGTGAGCGAGCGCTAAGGGAGGAGGAACAATATGGGACAGAAAGTAAATCCCCACGGCCTGCGCGTGGGCGTGATTAAGGATTGGGACTCCCGCTGGTATGCCCGCAACGAGAAGGTGGGCGACCTGCTGGTGGAGGACAAGAAGATCCGTGACTACCTGAAGAAGACCCTCTACGGCGCCGGCATCCCCAAGATCGAGATCGAGCGGGACAACGCCAAGGTCCGCATCTACCTGCACTGCGCCCGTCCCGGCGTGGTCATCGGCAAGGGCGGCGAGGACATCAAGAAGATCGAGGCTCAGCTGGTCAAGCTCACCGGCAAGCCCGTTGACCTGAAGATCGTTGAGGTGCGCGACACCGACACCAACGCTCAGCTGGTTGCCGAGAACATTGCTCAGCAGCTGGAGAAGCGTATCGGTTTCCGCCGCGCCATGAAGAACGCCATGGGCCGCGCTATGCGCGCCGGTGCCAAGGGCATCAAGACCTCCTGCTCCGGCCGTCTGGGCGGCGCTGAGATCGCCCGCACCGAGCACTATCACGACGGCACCATTCCCCTGCAGACCCTGCGTGCCGACATCGACTACGGCTTCGCTGAGGCTGCCACCACCTACGGCCGCATCGGCGTGAAGGTGTGGATCTACAAGGGCGAGGTCCTGACTCAGGCCCTGCGCACCACTCCCCGTACCCTGGACACCAGCAAGCCCTATCAGGAGCGCCGCGAGCGTCCCCGTCGTGACCGCCGGGATGGCGATCGCCGTCAGGGCGGCTTCAACCGGGATCGTCGCGAGGGCGGCTTCAACCGCGGCCCCCGTCCCGCCGGCCAGGGCAACTTCAACAACAATCGTGGCCCCCGCCCCGCCGGTCAGGCCAACACTCCTAAGGAAGGAGGCGCTCAGTAATGCTGCTCCCTAAGCGTGTTAAATACCGCCGTGTTCACCGCGGCCGCATGAAGGGCAAGGCCAGCCGCGGCAACACCGTGACTTACGGTGATTTCGGTCTGCAGGCCACTGAGCCCGCTTGGATCACCAGCAACCAGATCGAGGCCGCCCGTATCGCCATGACCCGTTACACCAAGCGTGGCGGTAAGGTTTGGATCAAGATCTTCCCCGACAAGCCCGTCACTGAGAAGCCCGCTGAGACCCGCATGGGTTCCGGTAAGGGCTCCCCCGAGTACTGGGTGGCCGTGGTTAAGCCCGGCCGCGTGATGTTCGAGATCGCCGGCGTCTCCGAGGAGGTCGCCCGGGAGGCTCTGCGTCTGGCCAGCCACAAGCTGCCCGTCAAGTGCAAGATCGTTCAGCGTGAGGAAACCGAGAAGGGTGGTGAAGCGTAATGAAGGCCAATGAAGTTCGTAAGATGTCTGCTGCTGAGCTGGAGACCAAGCTGATGGACCTGAAGAAGGACCTGTTCAATCTCCGCCTTCAGCACGCCACCAATCAGCTGGATAACCCCATCCGCATTGCTGAGGTCAAGAAGGATATCGCCCGGGTAAAGACCATCATCCGCGAGCAGCAGCTCGCCGGCCGCTAAGAGGAGGAATAGAAGATGGAAAACAGAACTTCTTCCCGTAAGACCAGAGTCGGCCTGGTGGTTTCGGATAAGATGGACAAGACCGTTGTGGTCGCCATCGCCGACCGCGTGGCCCATCCTCTGTACAAGAAGATTGTTAAGAGAACCTATAAGCTGAAGGCTCATGATGAGCTTAACCAGTGTGGCGTGGGCGACCGCGTCAAGGTCATGGAGACCCGCCCCCTGTCCAAGGATAAGCGGTGGCGCGTGGTTGAGATCATCGAGAAGGCGAAATAAGGAGGTGTCGGTATGATTCAGCAGGAAAGCTATCTGAAGGTTGCCGACAACACCGGCGCCAAGGAGATCAAGACCATCCGCGTGCTGGGCGGCTCCAGCCGCAAGTTCGGCAACATCGGCGATGTGATCGTGGCTTCCGTCCGCAAGGCTCAGCCCGGCGGCACCGTGAAGAAGGGCGAGGTCGTGAAGGCCGTTATCGTCCGCACCAGCCGCGGCGTTCGCCGCGCCGACGGTTCCTACGTCCGGTTTGACGACAACGCCGCCGTCCTCATCAAGGAGGACAAGAACCCCCGCGGCACCCGTATCTTTGGCCCAGTGGCCCGCGAGCTGCGTGACAAGGATTACATGAAGATCCTGTCTCTGGCTCCCGAAGTGCTGTAAGGGAGGGCAATGAAGATGAACAAAATGAGCATTCGTAAGGACGACCTGGTCGTCGTTCTGTCCGGCAAGGACAAGGGCAAGCAGGGCAAGGTCCTGGAGGTTATGCCCAAGGAGGGCAAGGTTGTTGTGGAGAAGGTCAACATGGTCTCTCGCCACACCAAGCCCCGCAAGCAGGGTGACCAGGGCGGCATCCTCCAGAAGGAGGCCCCCCTCTACGCCTGCAAGGTGCAGCGCGTCTGCCCCAAGTGCAACAAGCCCACTCGGCCCGCTCACAAGCTGCTGGCTGACGGCAAGAAGGTCCGCGTCTGCAAGAAGTGCGGCGCCGAGATTTGAGAGAGGAGGAGTGAATCGAAATGGCTAACACCCCTAACCTGAAGAAGCTGTACCAGGACGAGGTCGCTCCTGCTCTGATGCAGAAGTTTGGCTACAAGTCCACCATGCAGATCCCCCGCCTGGAGAAGATCGTGGTCAACGTGGGCTGCAGCGAGGCCCGTGAGAACCCCAAGGTTCTGGATGCCGTGGTCAACGACCTGACCACCATCACCGGCCAGAAGGCTGTCATCACCAAGGCCAAGAAGTCCGTGGCTAACTTTAAGCTCCGTGAGGGCATGCCCATCGGTGCTAAGGTTACCCTGCGCGGCGACAAGATGTGGGAGTTCCTGGATCGTCTGTTCAACGTGGCTCTGCCCCGTGTGCGTGACTTCCGTGGTATCTCCGCTGACGCCTTCGACGGCCGCGGCAACTATGCCCTGGGCGTGAAGGAGCAGCTGATCTTCCCCGAGATCGAGTACGACAAGATCGACAAGATCCGCGGTATGGACATCGTGATGTGCACCACCGCCCAGACTGACGAGGAGGCCCGCGAGCTGCTGAAGCTGGTTGGCGCTCCCTTCGCCGGCCGCTAAGGAGGAGGAAGAGTTATGGCTAAGAAATCTATGATCCTGAAGCAGCAGGCTGCCCCCAAGTTCTCCAGCCGCCGCTATAACCGCTGCAAGCTGTGCGGCCGTCCTCACGCCTATCTGCGGGACTACGGCATCTGCCGTATCTGCTTCCGTGAGCTGGCTTACAAGGGCCAGATTCCTGGCGTCAAGAAGGCGTCCTGGTAATCGGTCTGCCATGTGAAGCGCCCTCCGGCCGGTTTTGTGGCAACACGGTATGACCGGAGCGCACCCCATGGAGTAGCGATGATCCGCCCCTCCCCTGCCCTGAACGGGGACTGGGGAGGGGCGGTTTTCCTTGTTTCCACTGCGCCGAAAACGGGAAATTTTCCTGTTTCGGCGCAAAAGTATACACACGTTCGTGTGTACGCGGCACAAAAAACTTGAAATTTCACGGTGTAGGGAGTATAATAAGGCGTTCGTCCGGGTCAGGACGGGCCCAAAACATTCCCACGCACCCGTGAGTGCGAACCCGCGAGCAGCCAAACAGCCGCCGTGGGGGTTTCCGCTGTCCAGGTATGGCAGAGAGCCGGAGACCGGCGCGTCCGACGCGCCCCG
>DBFWXD010000332.1:0-3497 GCA_048215895.1 Eubacteriales bacterium | reverse complement strand
GTGGGTGGCGGGCCAGATGGGGATGTTGTTCAGCCGGCGGATGGGGGAACCGGTGACCACGTTGATTTCGGAAATGCGGTCAATTTCGTCCCCGAAGAACTCCACCCGGATGGCGGTGTCCTTCCAATAGGCGGGCCAGATTTCCACCGTGTCTCCCCGCACCCGGAACATATTGCGCTCAAAGGCAATGTCGTTTCGCTCATAGCGGATGGCCACCAGGCGCTTCAAGAGCTCGTCCCGCTCCAGCTGGGCTCCCACCCGGAGGGAGACCATCATCTTCTCAAAGTCCTCCGGTTCACCCAGGCCGTAGATGCAGGACACGGAGGACACCACAATCACGTCCCGCCGCTCCAGCAGCGACGCGGTGGCAGCCAGACGCAGGCGGTCAATCTCCTCGTTGATGGAGGAGTCCTTTTCAATAAAGGTATCCGTATGGGGAATATAGGCCTCGGGCTGGTAATAGTCATAGTAGGAGACAAAATATTCCACCGCGTTGTTGGGGAAAAACTCCTTGAACTCCGCGCACAGCTGGGCAGCCAGGGTCTTGTTGTGGGCCAGCACCAGGGTGGGCCGCTGGACCTTTTCGATGATCTTGGCCATGGTAAAGGTCTTGCCCGAGCCGGTAACGCCCAGCAGGGTCTGCTCGTCCAGGCCCATCTCAATGCCCTGGGACAGGGCGGCGATGGCCTCCGGCTGGTCACCGGACGGGGTATATTCCGATACGACTTCAAACTTTGGCACAGTGCCGCCTCCTTCCTTTGGCGCTCCCCATTATAGCAGAACTAACGTTCCATAACAAGAGCCATTTCTCTACCAGGGCTCCGGCCCTACCAGCCGCAGGAGCTTGCGTCCTCCGCTGCGCTCCGACTCCCGCAGAGACACCACGTCCCCATCCACAAAGATCAGGTGGTCCACCAGGGACACACCCAGGGGCGCCAGGGCGCACTTCACCACGTCGGTACACTGCCAGTCCTCCGCAGAGGGAAAGGCAAGCTGGCTGGTGTGGTTGTGGGCCAGATAGAAATAGACGGCCCCCAGAGCCATACAGATTTCCGCCACCCGGCGGATGTTGACATCCGAGTTCAAAAGGTTTCCTTCCGATACCTTGCGGATTCCCAATACCTTTCCCTTCGCATCCAGGCACAGGACATAGACTAGCTCATTGGCCGCCCCGTAAAAATACGGACCCAGAAGCTTTGCCGCCTCGTTGGCCGTATGGACCAGTTCCCCTGGTCCGCTGCGCTGGGCCACATACCGCCCGCTCAGCGCCGGGATCATCCGCAGCAGGGCGATGGAGTGTTCCCCCAGACCCGGCACCTTGCCAAGCTCATCGGCCGAGGCGTCCAGCACCTTGGCCAGAGAACCAAACCGGTCGATGAGCTCGTGGGCCAGAGGGTTCACATCTCCCCTGGGCAGGGCATAGAACAGCAGCAGCTCCAGCACCCGGTGGTCGGGCCATCCCTCGATCCCCCGGGTCAGAAATTCGGTTTTTACCCGCTCTCGGTGACCGATGTGGCTAGCCACAACGACCGCCCCTTTCTCTCTCTCCAATCATCCTTACTGCTTGGCGCCGTACTGCTCCAAATAGGCCTCCATCTTGGCTTTCATCTCATTGTCGATATACACCTTGCCGTCCACGGGGTTGTTGTGGAGGAAGGAGATCACTTCACGTACGGTGACAATGGGGAACACCTGGATGCCGTAGTCCTGGCGCAGCTCGTCCAGGGTGGAGCACTCCCGGGTGCCCCGCTCCATCCGGTCCACCGAAACAAACAGGGCCTTCATGTTCACGTCGGCCACGTGCTTAAAGAGCTCAATAGACTCCCGCACGGCGGTGCCGGCAGTGACCACATCCTCGATGATGGCCACATTGTCCCCGTCCTGGGGCTTGTAGCCCACCATGGTGCCGCCCTCGCCGTGGTCCTTGACCTCCTTGCGGTTGAAGCAGTAGGGCAGGTCACGGTCATAATTGCGGTACAGGGAGGCGGCGGCGGACACAGCCAGGGGAATGCCCTTGTAGGCGGGGCCAAACAGGCAGGTGATGCCCTCGGGCATATGCTCCTGAATGCAGGCGGCATAGTAGTCGCCCAGCTTGGCCGCCTGGGCGCCGGTCTTGTAGTTGCCGGTGTTGACAAAGTAGGGGGTCTTGCGGCCGGACTTGGTGGTGAAGTCGCCAAAGGTCAGCACGCCGGAACGTACCATAAAGGTAATGAATTCTTCTTTATATGTCATATTGTTCAGCCTCTTTCCTCTTTTTTCGGCACAGGCCGGAAATCATTCTATTATACCATCATTCCCCACGGGATACAAGTATGGGACCAGGTAAGAAAAGTGTAAAAATTTGTCCCTCCCTTTACGCCGCGCGGCTTTTTTGGTATAATTGCGGGAAAGGAGGCGCAGACCATGGCATTCTTCCGGAAAATCAAGGCTGGATTTTCCCCCATCTATCACGATTTAGAGGCTCTGTTTCGCCGGATTCCGGCGATCCCGCGAAACCTGATGGTAACCGCCCTGTTTCTGTGCGCGGCCTACTGGGCCAGCAGCATCCTCATCAGCCACACCGGAGGAGAAAATAACTCCGCCCTGGTCTTCGTGCTGGCGGTGGTCCTGATCTCTCTGCTCACCAGCGGATACTTTTACGGCATCGCCGCCTCGATTATCGGCGCGCTGTGCATCAACATCTATTTTATGGCCCCCTACGCTCAGTTTTCCCTGACTCGGGCCGGTTATCCCGTGGCCATGCTGTCCATGGTGGCCATTTCCTGCGTGGTGTGCGCCCTCACCGCCCGGGTGAAAAAGCAGGCCGTGGAGGCCGCCCGGCGGGAAAAGAACACCAAGGCCCTGTATGAGATGAACGAAAAGCTCAACGCGGAAAAGGCGGCTATCCAGCTCCAGTCGGAGCGGGAGGCCATCCGGGGTAACATCCTGCGGGCCGTCTCCCACGACCTGCGCACCCCCCTCACCGCTATCTCCGGCGCGGTTTCCGTCCTGCTCAGCAGCCCCGAGGTCTCTCCCAAAAACCTGAGCATGCTCACGGACATCAAACGGGACGCCGATTCCCTCATCGTCATGGTGGAAAACCTCCTCTCCGTCACCCGCCTTCAGGACGGGTCCTTCCCCCTGAAAAAACAGGAGGAGATGCTGGAGGAGGTGGCCGGCGACGCCCTGCTCACCATCCGCCGCCGCTTCCCCGCCTACCACATCTCCCTGGAGCTGTCGGAGGATATTCTCTATCTCCCCATGGAGCCCATGCTCATCAAACAGGTGATGGTCAACCTGCTGGAAAACGCCATCCGCCATTCCGGCGACCACGACCACATCCGCCTGCACCTGTTCCGCCAGGATGACTGGGCGGTGGTGGAGGTGCGCGACCGGGGGCGCGGCATCTCCCCGGAAGTCAGCCGCGCCGTACAGAGCGGACGGCAGCTCACTGACAACCTCTCCGGCGACTCGTCCCGGGGAATGGGGATCGGCCTGTCCGTCTGTCAAAGCATCAT
>DBFWXD010000331.1:0-1855 GCA_048215895.1 Eubacteriales bacterium | reverse complement strand
CGAGTCCAGGCTTTTATGTACCTTGTTCAGAAAGTCTATTGATGTCATGGCTTTACTCCTCAAACTCGCCCTCGATCATTCCGTTCAAATACCGGCCAGGGTCTGCGATGAAGTCGTCCCATTTAGCCAGAGGGTGGAACTCCTCGTGCTCGATGTCCAGATACCACAGCTTTTTGTCCCTGGGGCTCCACAGCAGCAGGTAGTCACTGTAATTGTCCATGGCCGCCATGAGGGAGAGCAGCTTTTTTCGTTTCCAGGTCATCTCCTGCACATCCATGAAGGAGTAGAGCTCCGCCCACTTCACCCATTTTTGATCCGGGAACTCCAGCCGTAGGGGGCCGGTCTTCAAGTATTCCACCAGCTTGGCGGGCAGCTTGTAGGGCATGAGCTGCCGGATCTTTTCCTGCTCGTTGTGCCATTCCTCCGGCTCCAGGGCTTTCAGGTAGTCGGCCAGCTCTTGATTTTTGTTCTGCACCGCCACGGTGTAAGGCCGGTCGCCGTATTTGTCAGCAATGGTGATGTCGGCTCCTTGCTCAATGAGCCAGCGCACCATAGGGAAATTGTTGGAGCGGGCGGCCTCGGTGACAGGGGTGGAGGCGTAAGGGAACACCATGTCAGGCTTGTGATAATTGATGTCTGCCCCTTTTTCCAGAAGCAGCCGGGCAAGTTTGGTATTGCCCTCGGACACAGCGGCCCGGAATGCCTCGCCGCCAAACTTCTCCACTGTAATCCCGGCTTGCTCCAGCACCTGGATATTCTCCGGGCGCTTGCCCCAGCGCACCTCCTGGAAGGCCCGCTCTTTCTGCTTCGAGCTGAGCTTTGCGGCCTGTCCAGCAAAGAGCGCCACCACCTCCGGCCCACAACAGCGGGCGGCGGTGAGCAGCAGGGGCTGTTCCTCTGCCAGACTGGGATCAGCTCCATGCTCCAGCAGGAAGTGGATCATAGGCACATCATTCCGAAAAACCGCGATCTCCAATGGCATCAGCTTGATGTATTCGCTGAGCTGGATGGGAACATCTAAATCCAGACCGCCTTGAAGCAGCGCCTCCAGCTTGGGCGTGTCATGGTCACAGATGGCGGCAGCCGTTTCCGGGAGGGTCTCCCAGCGGCCAATATATGCAATTTGGTACATAAGGCACCTACTTTCGTTGTTGTTTCACTTGATAGGGAACGGTCCGGCCCAGCACCCGGCCTTTGCCAACGGCATTGGCTCCCTCATAGATTAAAAATTCCGCATTGTTTTCCAGCGGGGCGTAGTCCACAGTATCCGGATAGAGAGGCTGGGCATTTCCCAAAGCCGGTGTATCAAATATACACTCGGTTCCGTCCAGAAAGCATACACCCAGATATTCCGTAGTTCCAATAACCACAAAATGGGGACAATACTTTCCACTGACCAGGCTGGGTGGTATTTTTCGTTTGCCGCTCCAGAAGATGACCTCCACATGAAGCGCCGCCCGGTTTTCATCTGTTCCAATCATGCCGCATTCTCCTTTTATCCCACAATGGTGGTTTCCTGGATAGCCAGATTATCGTAATCCATGGCGATCAGCTTTTCAGCGGCCTCTGGGGTACACATGAACCAAGTACTCACGCCCCAGGCGTCCATCCTTGTAACGGTGAAAAAGTCGGTTTGGGCAGAAGTAGGTTCTCTTGCGTCAATATAGTAGTCGGAGTAGAGATACACCAGATCAACCTCTCGCTCCGGCAGCCACTTGGCCCGGCGCGCACGCGGTTTACCATTTTTCAGAGTCTTTTCTCTGGGGTTCTCAAACCACGCCAGTTCCTTGAGCTTCAGACCGGTGAAGGCATCCATGAGCCGCTGGGCAATCTCCCGGTGGGTGAATACTCCGCA
>DBFWXD010000330.1:0-1934 GCA_048215895.1 Eubacteriales bacterium | reverse complement strand
GCTTAGAGTTATCTCGGATCTCCGGCCCGCTTGGGTTGTTGGCGAGAACGTTGCTGGGATCGTCAATATGGCGCTCGACCAGGTGTGCGCTGACCTGGAAAGCGAGGATTACTCCGTCCAAGCGTTTATTATTCCGGCTTGTGCCGTCGACGCCCCGCACAGGCGCGACAGATGCGCGATTATCGGGTGTAGAGCGCTGGAAAGAAAACATAACGGGAGAGGATGGAGACCCAATTCTCTGGAAAACTCCGATTGCGTCAGATTCGGCAAACAGGGAATTTTATCACAACAGCCGAGGCGAACCAAATTTGAGCGGGATGGTAAAGATGGGGCCAACGCCGATTGCAACGGACTGGAAGAACAGGGGATGCAAGGATTACCGGAAAAACAGGAAGCATCAGTTGCAAACGGAGGTTGGTGGCCAGCTGAACCCGACGTGGGTAGAATATCTTATGGGGTTCCCTCTCGGGTGGACCGACTTAAATGCCTCGGAAACGCCGTAGTGCCCCAGCAGTTTTATCCGATCTTTCGGGCCATAGCGGACATAGAGAGGGGAATTATACATGGATGATATCAAATTAGCCCTTCTAGGCAATAAAGAGGCGGCCAAGCGGCTGACGGATGCGGGGGTGCTACTGCCATGCCCGGGTTGCAGGGGTGAAGACACAAAGCACAGGGCTGTAATGGCATGCGTAATGATTGAATGCCTGTGTGGGTTTATGGCGGCGGGCTACGACTTGGAAGAAGCACGGCAGATATGGAACACCCGCGCGCCGATTCTGAGCGCGGAGGAGATGCTGGAGGGGATGGAATGAACACGCTGATTTTGTACGCTATGGGGATTGCATCGCTGGTAGTCATTATTGCCGGGGCATTTACCGTGGTGGTCATGATTGTGTACTATATCCAAGTCATGTGGTCAAAGATTTCTGCCTGCGCAAAGAACACAATGGAGTATTTGCAAAACAAGCAAGATTTTGAGGTTTACAAAGCCGACGTGCTCCACTGGGATATGGTAAAGCGAGAGAAGGCGCTGAGGTGCCGGGAGTGCGCATATCGGAAAAAGTACATGGACGAGGAGGCCCAGCCATGACGCGGGAAGAAGCGATCAAGTCATTGCAAAACATAATCGAATACTGGACATATAAGCCGACTGAGGTTGAAGCCGCTAAGATGGCAATTGCCGCCCTCCGCCCCGTCAGCCGGGAGCAGGTAGAGCGGGTGTGGCCGGGGTGCGAAGCTTGCAAAGACGCAGGTTTAGCAATTGGAGAGGTTCAGTTTTATGGACCTTTTGAAGGGCCTATTGATGTATCTGGAAATATGCACTACTGCCCCAATTGTGGTCGCCCTATAACCCCAGTGGCGAAGGACAGACAGGGGAAGAGATTGGAGACGCTGAAAGATGAAAAGAGCGATCTATGATGGTGTGCTCCTGCTGGACGAGTCTCTGCCCTATGAGGTGGTCGAGCTGCCTCTGCCGCGTGACTCCCCGGTAGAGCTCCTAGAGCCGGAATCCGGGCCACCCAAGGAGCCCCACGGCCGGAACGCAGCGGAGAAGCGGGAGATCCTGGACCGCCTCTATGCCTACCGCAAAAGCGCGGGGCTGGGCTGCTTTGAGCCACTGGCTGAGGCTTGCGGCAAAGGGATTACACCGGATCTGCTCCGCCGCCTCTACAGCGGGGACGAGGTGGTGCCCATCCAGGTGTGGCGTCAGGTCGGCGCCGGCCTGGGCAAGCTGGGTGTGTCCAAGTTGGACACAAATGGGGGATAAGCATGGGAGACTGCGTCCGTATCGAGGAGTACCGGCGCACCTGTGCTAATTGCTACTGGCACAATGACGCCATGGGGGCGTGTAGGCACCCGGGAGGCTGGTGGTGGGATAAGCGGTATCATCACTGCGCCACCTTCCTGTGGCGGGACGGCCCACCGGGGAG
>DBFWXD010000033.1:0-2198 GCA_048215895.1 Eubacteriales bacterium | reverse complement strand
GACCAAATGATTTTGGCAATTCTGAATGCCATCCGCGCCCTTTCTTCGGCAGTTCTATTTTTTTCGGCTTCTCTTTCCGGTATTTTCTGAGCCGCGGACCTCCTCGTGGTAGAAATAATCCACAATTACCGGGTGACCCGGCTCTGCCCTACCATAGGGCAGTTCGTTGTCCACAAAGGGACAGCCGTTGTCGATTGCCAGCTGTTCTGCCTGCTGCTCAAGCCCCCGGAAATAGCTCCGATCGCCCTTTTGATAGATTTTTTGATATAAAGATGTTAACTCGGGATATTTCTCCTGAATGTAGTCTAGAACCTCCTGTTTCAATCCGCCCCGCAGATTTAGGTTCTCCAGCCAGATCAAGTCGCACTGATTCTTCACCCGATGGAAAATGGCCTCAAAATCCGTGATTCCGGGAAATACTGGCGCGATAAAGCAGACGGTTCGGATACCTGCGTCGTAGACCTGCTTCATAGCACAAAGCCGCCGCTCAATGCTCACTGCCTTGTCCATATCCGCCCGGAACTTCTCATCCAGCGTATTGATGGACCAGGAGACCGTCACCTTCCCCATTTCCCGGAGTAAATCAATATCCCGCACCACCAGGTCGGACTTGGTGCAGATGAGGATCTCCGCCCCACTGTCCTTCAGCTGCTCCAGCAGTCTTCGGGTGTTTTGAAACTGCTCCTCCTGGGGAAGATAGCCGTCGGTCACCGAGCCGATGACCACCCGCTGGTCCCGATATTTTTGGGGATTTTTAATCTCCGGCCAGTATTTTACATCCAGGAAGGTCCCCCAGGGCTCGGTGTGTCCGGTGAAGCGCTTCATAAAGGAAGCGTAGCAGTATTTGCAGCCGTGGGTACAGCCCACATAGGGATTTACGGAGTAGCCCCCCACTGGCAGATTTGATTTGGTCATGATATTTTTTGTCTCCACACCTCGGATCAGGATATCGTTTTCCATCTGATGATCTCCCTTTGATATAACAGTTGTCACCCTTCTACCGCAGGGGTGACTTTTCAATGCCATTCCAGGCATAGAGGCCCTGTTTGCTCTCATCACGGCGGGGCATGAAATATATCCCTTGCGCAAGCGGCTTTCCAGGAGCTCCCCAAAACAACAAAAGACGCCGGAATGGTTTGACAACCGGTCAAATCATTCCGGCGTTTTTTAAAAGGAAACGGTATTTAAGTCAATCTTGTCTGCCTCCGTAACCGGTCTTAAGGGACGACAGGGCGTTCCCGCGGCAACAACGCCCGCGGGGATGTCCCGGGTCACCACGCTCCCAGCCCCAATAATGGAGCCCTTCCCGATGGTGACCCCTCCGCATATGACGGCATTGGCGCCGATCCACACGTCGTCCTCCAAGGTAATGGGGGCTGAGGTGGTAATTGCCTCTGCCCGCTGCTGGGCATCCATAGCGTGGCCCACACAGCTGATGCATACGCCGGGGGCAATAAAGGCGTTGGCGCCGATATGCACCGGGGAAGTATCCAGAATCACACAATTATAATTGATAAACGCCAGTCCGTGAGTATGGATATTGAAGCCATAATCGCAGCGAAACCCAGGCAACACAAAGGTTTTCGGATCACATGTGCCAAACAGCTTCTCCAAAATCTCTCTGCGCCGCTCCTCCTGCCCGGGCGGCAGCTGATTATACTCCCAGCACAGCTGCTCGGCATTTTTCTTCAGGCTTTGAGGAAGATGAAAGTTATAGACGCTGTACGGCGTACTGCTTGTCAAAAGTTCCATTGGTTCCATGGTTTGTTTCACATACCTTTCCTCTGCTGATTATTCTGTTCCATCTCATCCAGCTTTTTACCGTATCGGTCTATGATGTCCTGCAGGGTGATGGTCTGCATCTTTTGTTCGGCAGCCTTCTGGATCTCCTGGTAAAAGTCTGCAATGCTCAGCTGCACATAGATCCCTACACCACATTCCGGATTGGTATCAATATCCCAGTGAAGCAGGGGCTTATCCCCCTCAATCGCCCCGTAGACATCCAATACAGTGATCTCATCCGGGCGCCTGGTCCCCTCCGCATTGGCCTGTCCCTGTGAGCTGGCGATAATGCCGGCACTCTTCAGCGCAGCCATCAGCTGCCGGATGTAGGCCGGGTTCGTTTTTACACTCTCAGCGATCTTAGCGCTTGTGATTCGCTGACCAGCTCCCATACTGAGAAAGGCCAATATATGAAG
>DBFWXD010000329.1:0-2619 GCA_048215895.1 Eubacteriales bacterium | reverse complement strand
GCAGCGGGCTCAATTCGCCCTGTCAAAGGCCTTGATAAAGTCGCACAGCTTTTCTACGCCCTCGGTGGGCATGGCGTTATAGATGCTTGCCCGCATGCCGCCCACGGAGCGGTGGCCCTTCAGGTTGGTGAAACCGGCGGCCACGCTCTCCTGCACAAACTTGGCGTCCAGCTCGTCGCTGCCGGTACGGAACACCACGTTCATATCGGAGCGGGAGCCGGGCTCCACGGCGCAGGTGAAGAGCCGGGAGGAGTCGATCACGTCATAGAGCATCTGCGCCTTTTTGTGCTTGATGGCCTCCATGCCGGGTATGCCCCCCTGCTCCTCCAGCCAGTCCAGGACCAGCCCCAGCATATAGATGCACCAGCAGGGCGGGGTGTTGTACATGGAGTCCTTGTCGATCATGGTCTTGTAGTTCATCATCAGGGGGGTGAAGGGCAGCTCATGCCCGGCCAGCTCCTCCTTGATGATCACTACCGTCAGGCCGGCAGGGGCCATGTTCTTCTGGGCGCCGGCGAAGATGACGCCGTACTTGGACACGTCCACGGGGCGGGAGAGGATGTCGGAG
The DNA here is from genome assembly GCA_048215895.1 of Eubacteriales bacterium. Classification (GTDB taxonomy): domain Bacteria; phylum Bacillota; class Clostridia; order Oscillospirales; family Oscillospiraceae; genus Lawsonibacter. The sequence continues at coordinate 2,051 of DBFWXD010000329.1, read as the reverse complement.
GACATGTCGCACACGATGGGCACGCCGCCCGTCTCCGGGACATACTGCCACTCGGTGCCGTAGATGGTGTTGTTGGCGCAGTAGTAGAAATAGCTGGCCTCAGGGTCCAGCTCCAGTTGACTCTGCTGGGGAATGTAGGTGTGGTTTTTGTCGGCGGAGGATGCGGCCAGATGGATCTGGCCGTACTTCTGCGCCTCCTTGTAGGCGATGTTGGAGAAGTTGCCGGTCACGGCGTAGTCGGCCTTGCCGGTGGCCCCGATGAGGTTCAGGGGCGCCATGGAGAACTGGGTGGAGGCGCCGCCCTGGAGGAAGAGGATCTGGTATCCCTCCGGCACGTTGAGCAGGGCGCGCAGCTTGGCCTTGGTGTCGTCAAAGATCTTCTGGAACACCTTGGAGCGGTGACTCATCTCCATGACGGACATGCCGGAGCCCTGGTAGTTTGTGATCTCGGCTCCTGCCCGCTCCAATACCTCCAGCGGCAGCATGGAAGGGCCGGCGGAAAAGTTGTAAACACGTTCGTTTCCCATGACAGATGGCCTCCTCGATATTCCAATTTGAAATAGAACGGGGCTTCGCACCGGGTTATCGCTTTACTCCGTTAAAGTATATTATATCGGATGCCCTATCCAACTGTCAACTGCACGGATTGACTAAAACCAAGCCGTTCAATCTCAAAACTTTGTGAATATTTCAACGAACCCTTTGCACTTTGCGCCGGTTTGTGGTACAATACCATTGAACTTACAGTTTAGTTTTCCCTTCCGGGAGGAGGAGTGGCCAATGAGGCTGTCTGATATCAAGACGATTCTGCACGCCGAGGTGCTGTGGGGGGAGGAGCATCTGGACCGGGAGGTTTTTTCCGCCTGCGGCAGCGACTTCATGAGCGATGTGCTGGCCTTTGTCAAGAACCAGGCGCTGCTGCTCACCGGCCTGGTCAACCCCCAGGTGGTGCGCACCGCAGATATGGTGGAGATGAAATGTATTGTCTTTGTGCGGGGTAAGGTGCCGGGGCCGGACATTCTGTCTCTGGCGGAGGAGCGTGACATTGTAGTTATGACCTGCCCCAAGCGTATGTACGAGGCGTGCGGCCTGTTATATTCCAATGGATTGCGAGGGAATTGTGATGGAGACAATTAGACTGGTTTACCCTGTGGAGGGCGGCGATCTGATCGAGGCCGGCGAGGCTTCCAGCAAAATGAAGCTGACGCTGAAGAAGCTGGGACTGCCCCAGGACGTGATCCGCCGTGCGTCCATCTGCATGTATGAGGGCGAGATCAATATGGTGATCCACGCCGACGGCGGCCAGGCCGAGGTGGAGGTGGACGCCAATCAGATTGTTATCCGCATGACCGATACCGGGCCGGGCATCCCGGACGTGGAGCAGGCCATGCAGGAGGGCTACTCCACCGCCGGGCAGACCGCCCGGGAGCTGGGCTTCGGCGCTGGCATGGGCCTGCCCAATATGAAGCGCTACTCCGACGAGATGACCATTGACACCGAGGTGGGCAAGGGTACCACCGTTACGGTTAAAATCAAGGTTTCCTGAGCGCGATGAGCTTGGAAAAGCGAGGTGACGCGGCTCCATGTCCATGAGACATTCGGTGGTCCTGGAGCTGAAGCGCTGCCGGGGCTGCACCACCTGCATCAAGTGCTGCCCCACCGAGGCCATCCGGGTCCGCGGCCGCAAGGCCACCATTCTGCCCGACCGGTGCATCGACTGCGGAAGCTGTATCCGCATCTGTCCCCACAAGGCCATCAAGTCGGTGGGCGACAGTCTGGACATTCTGAAGCAGTACCAATACTGCGTGGCCCTGCCGGAGCCCGCCCTGTATGGGCAGTTCCAGCACCTGGACAGCGTGGATATTGTGCTCAACGGCCTGTTGAAGATCGGCTTTCACAAGGTCTATGAGGTGGCTAAGGCCGCCGAGATGATCTCCGACTTTGAGCGGCAGAGTATCAGCGGCGGCCCGTCCAAGGTGACGCCCCAGATCTCCTCCTCCTGTCCCACAGTGCTCCGCCTCATCCGCATGCGCTTCCCCAAGCTCATGGGC
>DBFWXD010000328.1:0-4259 GCA_048215895.1 Eubacteriales bacterium | reverse complement strand
CACGGGCATTGTCACCGTCAACCAGAACCGGGGCATCAACGAGTGCGTCAGCCGTATGCAGCACTACAACGTGGACACCCTGCTGGTGGTGGACGAGTACCGCCGGTATCAGGGCACCGTCTCCATCGCCGACATCCGCCTCACCGGCCACGTGGTCAAGACCATCGGCCCCCTGGTGCGCAGCAACACCCCCGTGGTCCACGTGGGGGACAACGCCAAGGAGTGCTTCGACCTGCTCATCTCCAGCGGCTTCCCCTATCTGGTGGTTTTGAACGAGGACCAGACCGTGGCGGGCATTGTCACCAAGACCAGTATGGCCTCCGCCATGGCCGAGCAGCTGTGGGGGTGAGACCATGAACGACGTTCTAAGCTCCATTCTCCACGCCACCCTGGTGCACACCGGCTACACCCTCATCTGCGTGGCCATCGGCTTTGTGCTGGGGGTGTCCATCGGCATAGGTTTGTCCCGGCTGCCCACCCTGTCCCGGTATCTGCTGCCCCTGCTGTCCATTCTGAACACCGTGCCGGGCATCGTCTTCATTGGCCTTCTGTTCATCTACCTGGGCCTCACCCCCGCCACGGTGATCATCGCCCTGTCCATCTACGCCATGTTCCCGGTGCTGAAAAACACCGTCACCGGCCTCAATGGGGTGGATCAGCAGTATAAAGAGGCCGCCCGGGGCTGCGGCATGAACCAGCTCCAGCGCCTGTGGCGGGTGGAGCTGCCCCTGGCCCTGCCCTCCATCATCGGCGGACTGCGCATGTCCACCGTCTACACCGTCTCCTGGGCGGTGCTGGCCGCCATGATCGGCCTGGGCGGACTGGGTGACTTTATCTACAAAGGGGTCAGCTCCAACAACAACACCCTCATCCTCCAGGGGGCCATTCCCGCGGCCATTCTGGCCCTGACGCTGGGCGCTCTGGTGGATCTGCTCCAGCGGTACGTCACCCGGCGCACCATGGGGAAAGGCGGGGTGGTCCAATGAGTCTTTCCATGATTTGGGACCACCTGTCCCTGGTGCTCTCCGCCCTGGTGCTGGCCGTTGCCGCCGGGGTGCCCCTGGGCCTTCTGGCCTATCTGTCCCCCAAATTCGGCAAACTGATCCTCTGGGTGGTGGACCTCATCCAGACCATCCCCGCCCTGGCCCTGCTGGGCCTTATCATGGTGGTCATGGACCCGGGTTCCCCCACAGCCATGCTGGGCCTGGCCCTCTACTCCCTGCTGCCCATCGTGCGCAACACCTGTCTGGGCCTTCAGCAGGTGCCTGGCCACCTGAAAGAGGCCGCCGCCGGCATGGGCATGACACAGCTTTACCGCATGACCCATGTGGACCTCCCCCTGGCCTTCCCCATGGTGGTCACGGGCATCCGCATTGCCGCTGTCAACGCCATCGGCACCGCCGTCTTTGCCGCCTTCGTAGGCGGGGGCGGACTGGGCAGCCTCTTCTATACCGCCATCCGCCAGAAGGACACCGCCATGCTCCTGGCGGGCACCGGAGTGCTCATGCTCATGGCCCTGGTGCTGGACGCGGGGCTTGGCTATGTGGAGCGGCGGCTGTCCTCCCACAGCCGAAGAAAGCTCCCCGCCCCGGCCAAAGCCGCGGGAGCGGGGGCCCTGGCTCTGGCGGGGATCGCCCTGGTGGCCTACACCCTTATGCCTGCCGACACCTCCGGCCAGCTCACCCTCTATGACGGGGACTACTCCGAGGTGAAGCTCATGCACGCCATGGTGGAGCAGCTGGTGGAGGACAAGACCGACCTGGAGGTGGTCATTCTGGACCAGATGACCCAGGTGAATAACCACAACGAGCTCAAGGGTGAAAACCCCAGCTGCGATCTGATGTTCAGCTACGACGGCACCATCCTCACCACCTTTCTGGGCCTGGACACCACCGACATCCCGGAAGGAGAAACCCTTTACGACTTTGTCAACGAGACGGTTAATGAGCGTGAGGGCCTGCACATGCTGGGCAAAGTGGGCCTCAACAACACCTACGCCATCGGCGTGACTCAGGATGTGGTGGACCAGTACGGCGTGAGCAAAATTTCCGACCTGGTGCCCATCGCCTCCTCCCTCCGGTTTGGCGCGGAGCACGAGTTCTTCACCGAGGAGGGCAGCATGAAGTACCAGCCCTTCGTGGACTACTACGGCCTGAACTTCCAGTCGGCCACGCCCGTGGACGTGGTGCTCAAGTATAACGCCGTGGAGTCGGGCTCCTTTGACGCCATGGTGGTCTACGCCACCGACGGCCTGAACAAGCGGGCGGGTCTCACCATTCTGGAGGACGACCTGGGCTTCTTCCCCGAGTATTACGGGGCCTTCCTGGTGCGAAACGACCTCTTCGAGGACTTCTACGACGTGGCGCCCAACCTGGAGCAGGTGCTGGAGCTGCTCACCGGCCAGGTAAGCAGCGAGGACATGGTGGAGCTCACCTACGCCGTGGACGTGGACGGCCGCAGCGTCCAGGAGGTGGCCCACGAGTTCCTGGTGGAAAAGGGCCTCTTGGAGGGCTAAGCCCCATACGAACGATAAGCGCCCCGGAACTGCTGCCGGGGCGCTTTTTGCTGCATAGGACGGGCCGGAGGGCGCATAGTCTGAAATAACCAGAACATGCCAGCAAGGAGGACAGGACCATGGAGACCAGGATTGCGGAGCTCCGGTATAAGGAAGTCATCAGCGTGGAGGACGGCAGCCGCTTCGGCTTTGTGGGAGATATGGAGGTGGACCTGGACAGCGGCCAGGTCCGTGCCCTGGTGGTGCCGGGGCGGCGGCGGCTGTTCGGCCTTCTGGGCCGGGAGGAGGACCGGTACATCCCCTGGAACGCGGTGCGGCGCTTTGGGGAGGATATCATCCTGGTGGAGGACCAGGGGACCCGCCGCCGGCCCAGGCGGGGGTAAAGACCCTTCTTCCCGGAATCATACCGACAAGGAAAAACCCTTTGCACAGCTTGACGTGCAAAGGGTTTTATTTTATATACGACCCGGCGCGGGCAAAGCTCAAATCTCCACCGCCGTGTCCGTGGCAAAAAACCACAGCACCATCCGCTTGACCTCCCGGCCCAGGATCTGGGACAGGGCCTTTCCATAGGCCTCCAGCTGGGGGCGGTACTCCTCCGCCCGTTCCCGCTCATCGCCGGGGCGCACCTGATCGGTCTTAAAGTCCAGGACGGTGAGCCAATCCTCCCCCACAAACCAGGCGTCGATGACGCCCTGGAGGAGGATCTCCTCCCCCTCCAGACCGGGGTAATAGTCCTGGGCGGGCACCAGCAGGGAGAACTTGAATTCCCGGCGGCACTCCTGGGCGCGGCACATGGCCCGACCCACGCTGCTCTGCCAGAAGGCAGCCAGCTTTCCCGCATCGATGACCTCCCGCTGAAGGGACGTGAGAAATCCCTCCGCCATCAGGCGGTCCAGCTCCGCGGCAATGGCCGCCTCGCTGTGGTCCCCCTCCAGGGGCATGTATTCCATTGCCAGGTGGAGGGCGGTGCCCCGCTGGGCGGGGGTAAGGCCCCGCTCTTTGGCAATAAACTGAGGCCGTGTCAAGGGTTTTCCCTTACGGGTAGGAGTCTGGGCCTCCTCCGCCGCCTCCCGGTCCAGGGCCCGGCCCTTGATCTGGGTTGCAGTGAGCTTGGAGGGGACATAGGCGGCCTTTTCCTGGGGATATTGCCAGGAGAGGCGCTCCCGCAGGCCCTCCAGCTGCCCTTCCTCCTCCTGAGGCAGGTCACAAAGCCGCCCCTCCTGCCGGGTAGGTTCCATAAGTCCCTGGCCCTCCACCCAGCGGATGTCCCACCGGGGGCCCAGGTTTGGAGCCAGCGCCTCGGGCGCTCCGGCCAACGTGCGTAACGCCTCCCCCTCCGGGCGGGTGAGGGCGTGGAGCAGCACCCAGGCCCCCACGCTCTGCTGTCCCTCCAGCACCATGGGCGCTATGGGCACCGACAGGTCCTCCCCCAGCCGCTTCAGGGCGTTGAGGCCGTCGGGGAGGGCGGCGGTGAGAATCAGCTTTTCCCGGGCCCGGGTCATGGCCACATAGAGAAGGCGCAGCTCCTCGGCCATCATCTCCCGTTCCAGCGCCCGCTTCACCGCCCGGCGGGCCAGGGTCTCATACTCTACCATCCGCTCCCGGTCCAGGCCCTTGGGACCCACCCCCAGCACCGGATGGAACAGCACCGGTCCCATCAGGTCCTCCCGGTTCAGCCGCCGGGTGAGCCCGCACACCAGCACCACCGGCTTCTCCAGGCCCTTGGAGCGGTGGATGGACA
>DBFWXD010000327.1:0-2163 GCA_048215895.1 Eubacteriales bacterium | reverse complement strand
GTTCTGGACCGCGCCCCCGCCCTGGTGGGGCACCTCTACACCATGTTCTTCGTGCTGGTGAGCTGGGCCATCTTCGCCATTGAGGACTTCTCCCACCTCACCGCCTATCTGAAGGTCATGTTCGGCCTGGGCGGCGTGCCCCTGGTCAACGAGACCCTGGGCTACTACCTCACCAGCTACCTGCCCATCCTGCTTGTGGCCGCCCTGGCCTCCACCCCCCTGGGCGTCACCGTCTACCGCAAGCTTCCCCGGCTGGGGGCTCAGGCGGTGTGCGCCGTGCTGGTGCTGGGCGGGCTGGTGGTCTGCACCGCCTATCTGGTGGACGGCACCTACAACCCCTTCCTCTACTGGAACTTCTGATCGGAGGTGTGCGCTGTGAGTAAAAAATTCAACATCTTTCTTTCCGCTCTGTTTTGCCTCTTCATCGGTTCCATTCTGGTCATCAGCACCATCCTTCCTGATAAAGAAATGTCAGAGCTGGAGAACCGCTACCTGGCAAAGCCCCCCAAATTTTCCCTGGAGACCATCACAAACGGCACCTTTATGGAGAACGCGGAGAAGTATGTCTCCGACCACATTGTGGGCCGCGACTTCTGGGTGGCACTGAAGGCCTGGAGCGAGCGCCTTTCCGGCAAGCAGGAAAATAACGGCGTCTACTTCGGCAAAGAGGACACCCTCTTAAACCGGGTGGACACCCCCTCCCAGGAGGAGCTGGACAAGCGCCTGGGCTATGTGGACGCCCTGGTGGGCAACGTGTCCGTCCCGGTCTACCTGGGGCTCATCCCCTCCTCCTCCGCTGTGTGGTCTGACCGCCTCCCCACCGGAGCGCCCACCGCGGACGAACTGAAGCTCATTGAGGACTTCTACTTCAACACCGGGGCCCAGACCGTGGACATGGCCGGGGCTCTGCTGGAGCACAAGGACGAGGACATCTACTACCGCACCGACCACCACTGGACCAGCCTGGGCGCCTTCTACGGGGCCAACGCCCTCTTCGAGGCCATGGGGCTGGAGCCGCTGAACCTCAGCGACTATGAGAAGACCACCGTCACCACCGAGTTTTACGGCACCACCTTCTCCACCTCCGGCGTGCGCTGGGTCCACCCCGACTCCATCGACACCTATATTTCCGGCGACGGGGTGAAGGTCACCTCCTGGTTCACCGGACAGCCCGAGGAGGGCAGCCTCTATGTGGACAGCTACCTGGACAAGAAGGACAAGTACTCCTACTTCCTGGGGGGCAACCAGTCCCTGTGCGTCATCGAGACCGAGCACACCGACGCCCCCAAGGTGCTGGTGATCCGGGACTCCTACTCCGACTCCCTGGCCCCCTTCCTGACGGAGCGCTTCTCCGAAATCCACCTCTTCGATCCCCGGTATAACCTCACCAGCGTGAAGGATTACGTGGAGCAGAACGACATCGACCAGGTGGTGGTGCTCTACTCCTTCCAGAACTTCGCCACCGACCAGAACCTCTTCGTTCTGGGGCGCTGAGCGGCCGTTGACCGGCGTTTGAAAAAAATGCGGGAATTTTGAAAAAAACGGTTGACAGCCTGTGAAAACCCTGCTATAATACCCCTTGCTTGAGCGCCAAGTGCGGCGTAGGACAAGTGAATCGGGGGTATAGCTCAGCTGGGAGAGCGCTTGAATGGCATTCAAGAGGTCAGCGGTTCGATCCCGCTTATCTCCACCAAAAAGAAAGACACGCTGTAAAGCGTGTCTTTCTTTTTTTATGTCTGGGGTCGGCAAAGCCGCCCCCAATCTTTTTATGCTCTCCCCTCAAAGGGGCCGGTTCAATTTCAGCACCGTCACATTGATTTCCCCGTCCGTGGCGCTGCTGGAGCTGGTAAAGGTCAGGCTGAACTGGGTGGCCGTGGGCGCACGGACAATGAGATAGGCCGAGCCGCAGGCGCTGGAGCCCTCGGTGCTGGTGGCAAAGTAGATCCCGGTCTCCAGATGGGACGTGCCGTTATAGGAAGGAGTTACCTGCATATAGCTGGCCTGGCGGAAGATACAGGACACTTTGTAGGAAATGAGATAATACCCGGGCGCCAGTCCGATTCTGGTCACATCCGGCTGGGTGATGTTCCCGGTGGTGTCCGTCACATCGGGCAGCAGAACAATTTGGGTACCGTTGCTCATGGGATATTGGGTGTTGAGGAA
>DBFWXD010000326.1:0-1719 GCA_048215895.1 Eubacteriales bacterium | reverse complement strand
ATCTTGGGCTGCTGGAGGTAGAGGGTTTCCACAATCAGATCCTCTTTTGTGGAGAAAAAGGTATAGAAAAAGGTGCGGGAGATGCCCACGGCCCGGTACACCTGCTCCACGGTGGTGTGCTGGATGCCCTGCTTTGCCATCAGCGTCAGAGCGGTGGATACCAGCGCCTGCCGGATGTTCTGGCGGTCTTCTTCCGTATAGGCCACTTTAGGCATGGGGCTCCCTCCCTAAAATAAATATAAAAAGCTGGAATTGTATTTATTTTACCACAGGCCCTCCTCAGGAACAAGCAGAAATTTAGCCGGTACTGTGGGCGGCGTTGTTTCAGACCAGGTGGCGGCGGGCAAAGGCCTGCATGGGGCGGTTAACCTGTTTTGCCGTGAGTCCCACAAAGATGGCCGCGGCCACGGTGCCTTCCCGCACTCCGGCCAGGTGCCCTAGGAAGAGCAGGGACAGGATGCTGGACAGCGTCACCAGCGTCACATCAAAGCCTACCTTTGTATTGGCAAATTTCAGAGAAAAGGCCTTGCACAGGGCCAGCACCATTCCCTCACCGGCCAAAGTGACCACATTTGCGGTGACCTCAAAACTCACCCCGATTCCCACCAGAAGAATCCCTATAACACAAAACATCCACTGCATGAGATAGGTGCTGGGGGTAAGAGCCTGGAGAGCCCACACGCTGAAGTCGGTGAGGGCGCCGAAGACCAGAGCCACCGGGAGCTGAAGCAGCTGCACGGGATCATAGCGGCGCCGCAGCACCAGAATCTGAAGGAGAATAAGGGTGATGTGGAGGGCGATGGTAGCCGTCCCTACCGTGAGCGGGGCAAAGAGACTGAGTACATAGGGCAGGCTGGAAATGGGGGAGGTTCCCAGTCCGGCCTGAATGGAAAAAGCCACGCCGAAGGCCATGATGACAAGGCCGGCGACCAGCAGCAGACAGCGTTTAAACAGCAGCAGATACTTCATTTTTGTGCCTCCTTTTCCATGGCTGAGGTGGAGGCGCACAACAGGTTCATAAGTTCAGTCAGCTGTCTGCGCTGCTCCGGGTTTAGCCCAGCGCAGGCCAACTGGTCTGCCCGGCGAAAGATGTCCTCCATGGCTTCTCCCATCTCAATTCCCTTTGGGGTGAGAGAGACATAGAGACTGCGGCGGTTTCCGCTGCGCTGTCCCCGGGTGATGAGACCGTCCCGCTCCATACGCAGCAGGATACTGCCCACAGTCGCCGGCTCAATTTCGCAATAGTCCGCAATCGCTTTTTGATTGCACTCCCCCAGGTGGGTGAGACACTCCAGAATTTTGGGCTGACCGGGAGACAGCCCCAGCTGAGCCGCCTGGGCCAAAATCCAGCGGTTTAAATGTGTTTGCGTCTTCATCAACAGATAGTGTAGATCGTCCATGGGAAGCCTCCAAATAGTAAGCTTACTTATTATAACCATGCGTATTATAATGTCTGCATCCGAAAAGTCAAGGAGTGCCTGAAAGAGGGCTGGTAAAAGAAACAAAAAGAAAGGAGAAAATAGGTTGCATTTGTTCATGATTGTGATAAACTGAACATATGTAACAGAAAAGGGGGGCGTTGCCCATGTATACCAATGGGGAAAAGGAGCGGCGGCTGGCCCATGTGGCCAAGCGGTACTACCTGGAAGACCAGAAGCAGAGCGACATCGCCCGGGAAATGGGGGTATCACGCCCTCTCATCAGCCGTATGCTCAGCGA
>DBFWXD010000325.1:0-1626 GCA_048215895.1 Eubacteriales bacterium | reverse complement strand
GGACACCCTGGTGGCCGCTGCGGACGACAGCTGGACCCAGTTTGACCTGGGCCTTGGGGAGGAGGTCAAAAATCTGGGCGCCGTGAAGACCCCCAGCCAGGAGATTCTCCTGGCCGCCGACCCGGACTTTGTCATCGGCAGCACCAAAACCGCCGCCGATGTGGAGCTCATGGATCTGATGGACGAGCTGGGCATCCCCGCCGCATGCTTTGACATCAGCTCCTATGAGGACTACCTGCGCATGCTGGACATCTGCACCCAGCTCACCGGCGACGCCCAGGCCTATGAGCAGCACGGCACCGCGGTGCAGGAGCAGATCGACGCCGCCCGCTCCCGCGCCGACGGCAGCAATCCCTCCGTCCTCTACGTCCGGGCCACCGGCTCCAGCTGCAAGGTGAAAAACAGTGAAAACACCGTCCTGGGCGAAATGCTCTCCGATCTGGGCTGCGTGAACATCGCCGACAGCGAGACCTCCCTGCTGGAGAGTCTGAGCATGGAGACCATTCTGGCCTGCGACCCGGAATACATCTTTGTGGTGCTCCAGGGCTCCGATCCCACCGACGCCGAGATCACCCTTCAGAACGCCCTGCTGTCCGATCCCGCCTGGAACAGCCTCACCGCTGTGAAAGAGGGGCGGCTTTACTACATGGATCAGCAGCTCTATAACGTGAAACCGAATGCCCGGTGGGGAGAGGCCTATGAAAAGCTTGCGGACATCCTCTATCCAGAGAAATAATCACAACTTTATTATCCTGTGCCTGCTGGGGCTCTTTCTGGCCGTGGGCGTGCTGAGCCTGCTGCTGGGGCCGGAGTCCATTGCCCCCGGCCAGGTGCTTCAGGGGCTTTTTGACCCGTCGGACACCATTGCCCGGCGCATTGTCCTCTATGTGCGCCTGCCCCGCACCCTGGCGGGACTGCTGGCGGGGGCGGCGCTGGCCTGCGCGGGCGTCATCGTCCAGGTGGTGCTCTCCAACCCCCTGGCCGCCCCCAGCACCATCGGAGTCAACTCCGGGGCGGGACTGGCGGCCGCGTTGTGCTGCGCACTGCTGCCCACCAACCTGACGGCGGTGCCCTTTGCCGCCTTTGCCGGGGCCTTTCTGGGGGCGGTGACCGTGCTGGCCATTGCCGAGCGCACGGGGGCCTCTCGGCTTACCCTGGTGCTGGCGGGCCTTGCCATTTCCGGAATTTTCAGCGCCGGAGTGGACACCATCCTCACCTTTGTCCCCGAATCTCTCAACGGCTACTCCGACTTTCGCATCGGCGGGCTGGACGGGGTGTCTCTGCGGCAGCTCAAGCCCGCCGCCCTGCTCATCCTCCCCGCCCTTCTGGCCTCCCTGTCCCTGCACAACGAGCTGGACCTGCTGGCCCTGGGGCAGGAACAGGCCCAGGCCCTGGGACTGAGCGCCAAAAAGCTGCGCCTGGTAGCCCTGGGACTGTCCTCGGTGCTGGCGGGGGCGGCGGTAAGCTTCTGCGGGCTCATCGGCTTTGTAGGACTGATGGTCCCCCACATCATGCGCCGGCTGGTGGGTGAAGAGAGCGGTCCGCTGCTGCTTACCTGCGCTCTGGGCGGCGGAGTGGTCCTGTGCGGGTGCGATTTGCTGGCCCGGCTGATCTTTGCCCCCTATG
>DBFWXD010000324.1:0-6212 GCA_048215895.1 Eubacteriales bacterium | reverse complement strand
AAGAAGGATAGCGCCAAGAAGGACACCACCAAGAAGGATACCACCAAGAAGGACACTACCAAGAAGGACACTACCAAAAAGGACACTACCAAAAAGGACACTACCAAAAAGGACACTGCCAAGAAGGACACTACCAAGAAGGATACTACCAAGAAGGATAGCACCAAGAAGGGCAGTGCCAAGAAGAATAACAGCAAGAAGAACAACCAGAAGCAGAATGCTGCCCGCAACAACACCAACAAGAAGGATACTGCCAAGAAGGACACCGGTAAGAAGAACACCGTCAAGAAGGACACCGGCAAGCGGAACACCGGACGGAAGAAGAGCCCCTTTGAGAAGAACTTCCTCAACACGAACAAGAACCGCAATTCCAAGAACAGCGGCAAGAGCGGTGTTGCCACTGAGACCAACAAGACTCAGGACACCAAGGCTTCCAAGAAGTAAGCTGCGATGTTGCGTACCGTGCCGAAAGGCCGGAAATAGGAATCTACACCGGAGTACCTCCCAGAATCAGCTGGGGGGTACTCCGCGTTGTGGAACCAAGAAAGAAAGGCCGGGTTGATCATGGATGTACAGACGATTTTAATTGTGGATGATGACAGCGAAATCCGGGAGGGCCTTCGGATTCTGCTCAGCGGAGAACACTATATGATTTTGGAGGCGGCCAATGGGCATGAGGCTCTGGAACGGCTGACGGATACGGTGGATCTTGTGATTTTGGATATTATGATGCCGGGCCTTTCGGGACTTCATGTCTGCGAGGAGATTCGCAAGCGCTCCGCGGTTCCGATTTTGTTCCTCACCGCCAAAGCCCAGGAGTCGGACAAGCTGGTGGGGCTGATTGCCGGCGGGGACGACTACCTCTCCAAGCCTTTTTCCTATGCAGAGCTGGTGGGACGGGTCAAGGCTCTGCTGCGCCGTTACTGTGTTTACCGGGGCAAGGCCCAGGCGGGTGCGCTGAGCCGGGACAATGTTCTCTCAGCCCGGGGAATTCGGATCAGCCTGGACTATAATCAGGTGTGGGTCCGGGGGCAGGAGGTGGAGCTGACGGAGATTGAGTATAAAATCCTGCGCCTTTTAATGCAGAACCCCCAGCGTATCTTTTCCACCCAGAATATCTATGAGAGCGTGTGGGGAGAGCCCTATTACTATATTTCCAACGGCACCGTCATGGTCCACATCCGAAAGCTGCGGGTCAAAATTGAGCAGGACCCTCAGAACCCCCGCTATTTAAAGACTGTCTGGGGAAAGGGGTATCGCTTTGAAATCAACGGCCGGGAAGAGATGTAGGCGCAGAGGGCTCATCGCTCAGCTGGGCGGTCTGCTGTGTCTGGCGGGACTGGTCAGCGGCCTGCTGTTTTTTGCCCTAAAGGTGGGCGGCGGCGTTCTGATGTGGCACTACCTGGAAGACGAAAGCGGCCGGGAACGGCATGTGGAGGAGCAGATTGCTGCGTTCCAGGACTACGTCACCCAGCACGATCTCTCCACGGGAGATGTCCGGGAGCTGACGGAGTGGGTCAGTAAAAATCCGCTGATTCTGATGGAAATATACCGCTCCAATGTTCTGCTCTACACTTCGCTGGCGCCGGAAGAATCCAGCGAAGGGGAAAATGATCTGGAGGCCCCCTACTATGACTGGGTGTCCTATTATGAGGTGGAGTTTTCAGACGGGCCGGCGGATGTGGTCCTGTATTCCGGCGAGGCCTATCAGTGGTATGTCTGCCTGACCATCGCCAGTCTGGCGCTGGCCTTTGCGGTGTTCCTTGTGATTTTTATTCTGGGAATCCGGAAGCTGGTCAACTATATCTGCCTGCTCAGCGACCAGATTCAGGCCATGGAGGGGGGAGACCTGGACCAGGAAATCCTCATCCGGGGCAACCATGAGCTCTCAACCCTGGCCCGGGGCCTGGACTCCATGCGCTCCTCCTTCCGGGAGCAGAGAGAGCGGGAAAAGGAGCTCTATCGCAACAACCAGATTATCATTACCCAGATGTCTCACGATCTGCGCACGCCGCTCACGGCTATTCAAATTTATACCGACATTCTGCGCTACCGAAAGTTTGAAAACAGCAGCCAGGCGGAGGAGTATCTCAACCGGATTGACGGGAAAATTTCCCAAATGAAACAGCTGGCGGAAAACATCTTTGAATATTCCATGGTCGGAGGAGAGCCCCAGGTGAGACTGGAGGCTTCCCAGGCGTTTCGGGAAATTTTTCACGATCCCCTGTCGGAAATGGCCGGATATCTGGAAGGACAAGGCTTCCGCTTTCAGCTGGAGACGGATTGGCCGGAGGGGAACATCCGGGTATATGCGCCCTACATCAAGCGTCTGATGGATAATATCACATCCAATCTGGTCAAATACGCCAATCCTGCCCAGGCAATCTCAGTGGCCATGACAGCGGAGAACGAGGAAATCTGTTTTACCGTGACCAACGCTGTGTCCCCGGAGGCCTCCAGCCAGACCAGCAGCGGAATTGGTCTATCCAATATGCGTGCCATGATGGAAAAAATGATGGGGACGCTGGAGACGGTACAGACGGAAGAGATGTTTCAGGTCACCCTTCGCTTCCCACTGGCAGATGGACGGACCGTATATCAAAATAACGCGGAGAACGGCTGAAACCGTTCTCCGCGTTTTCCTATTATTCAATGACCTGCAAAAGCTCGGAAACTTCCTTCCGGGGCGGGGCGGCCTTGGCGGGCTCCAGGGGGTAGCCCAGGGCGATGAGGTTGGTCACCCGCTCTCCCTGAGGAAGGGAGACATACTGGCGGATTTTATTCTCATCAAATACGCCCAAAATGACGCTTCCCACTCCTTTGGCGTAGGCGGACAGACAGAAGGTCTGGGTGGCAATGCCCGCATCAAACATCTCCCAGCGGTCGCCCTGGGAGGTGGAGAAGCTGCCGTCGGGCTCATACCCGCTGACCTTTTCCACCACCGTGACCAGCACCAGCGCATTGCAGCGCAGAATGGTCTTGGCGTTAAAGTCGAAATTCAGCACGCAGTTGCGGGCAATTTCCTCTTTGATCTGGGGATTCTTGATGACATGGTAGCGGGGAACCTGGGTGTTTTTCCAGGAGGGAGAGAAGCGGGCGAGATCAACAATCTCTTCCAGAACAGCCTTGGAAATGTCCTGGTCGGAGAATTTTCTCACACTTCTTCTGCCCTTTACACATTCTTCCAATAACATAAGAGTGCCTTCCTTTCTTAGCGGCTATGTTGAGAAAATGATAGCACGGGGGGAAAAGCGTGTCAAACCTTTTACGCCCGCGGGGCTGTTTGGCCCGGTGAAGCCGGAGTTTTCCTAAAAAGAAGGGCAGCGAGAGTGTTCTCTCGCTGCCCGTTGGGTTTTGATGGGTGTGGATCGGTAAATCAATAATTTTCGCAGTTGATCTCAAAGAAGCTCTTGGAATACAGACAGGTGGGGCATACCTCGGGGGCGGCGGTGCCCACCACAATGTGTCCGCAGTTGCGGCACTCCCACACCTTGACCTGGCTCTTTTCAAACACCTGGGCGGTTTCCACATTGTGCAGCAGGGCGCGGTAGCGCTCCTCGTGGCGCTTTTCGATGGCGGCGACCAGGCGGAACTTGGCGGCCAGCTCGGGGAAGCCCTCTTCCTCCGCGGTTTTCGCAAAGCCGTCATACATGTCGGTCCACTCGTAGTTCTCGCCCTGGGCGGCGTGGAGAAGGTTTTCGGCGGTGTTTCCCACGCCGTGGAGCTCCTCAAACCACAGCTTGGCGTGGGCCTTCTCATTTTCGGCGGTTTTTAAGAACAGCTCGGCAATTTGTTCATAGCCCTCGCTCTGGGCAATGGAGGAGAAGTAGGTGTACTTATTCCGGGCCTGGGACTCACCGGCAAAGGCGGCCTCCAGATTCTTTTCCGTCTGGGTGCCGGCATACTTGCTGCCGCTCTTCACAGGAGCCTCTTCCACTTTTTCAAACACAGAGGCGGGCTGCTTGCAGATGGGACAAGCGAAGTCCTCGGGCAGGGCTTCGCCCTCATAGATGTAGCCGCAGATTTTGCATTTCCATTTGCTCATGGTCTTATTTCCTCCTTGTACGATTTCGGCCTGACTGGGGGCGGTTCGGATCTCCCCATCCGCCGGTTTCTTTTGAATGAGCCCGCTCCGGTCCTGATAGCTGGTATGGAGCATCTGCTCGGCCAGCTCGCTGAGCGGGTGACCATAGAAGGCTTCGTAGACAGCTTTGATTTCGGGATTCTCGTGGCTGGTGCGAAGGGTCATGGAGCCGTCGCGCTGATAGAGGGCGGCAATGCGGCTCTTGCGAACTTCGTCCTTGTCCTTCATGAGATCTTTCGGCTGACCGCCGCCGCCGATGCAGCCGCCGGGGCAGGCCATAACCTCCACAAAGTGGTACTGCTTTCCTTCTGCCTTCATCCGCTGGAGAAAGGCGCGGGCGTTGGCGGTGCCGTAGACCACGGCCACCTGGACGGTGAGCTCCCCGATCTGCACCTGGGCCTCCCGGACTCCATCGTAGCCTCGCACTCCCTGGAGCTGGAGCAGGGCTTCCGGAGCTTTTTGTCCGGTGAGGTATTCGTAAGCGGTGCGCAGGGCCGCCTCCATTACGCCGCCGGTGTTGCCGAAGATCACGCCCGCGCCGGAGGCTTTGCCCATGAGAGAGTCATAGGCGGAGTCTTCCAGACCGGTCCAGTCGATGCCGGAGGCCTTGGCCCAGCGGGCCAGCTCCCGGGTGGTGATCACCTGGTCGGTGTCCCGCATGCCCTCCACGCCGTGGTAGTCCCCGGCGGCGTGCATCTCCTCCCGCCGGACTTCAAACTTTTTGGCGGTGCATGGGGTCAGGGTGACGTGGACAATCTTCCGGGGGTCCAGCCCCATCTTCTGGGCAAAGTAGGTCTTCACCGTGGGTCCCTGCATACCGATGGGGCTTTTGGCGGTGGAGAGGTGGGGCAGCAGCTCCGGGGCGTAGATCTCCGCAAAGTGCACCCAGCCGGGACAGCAGCTGGTGAACTGGGGGAGGGGGCGGTCCTTCTGGGTAATGCGGCGGATGAGCTCGCTGGCCTCTTCCACAATGGTGAGATCGGCGGCAAAATTGGTGTCCAGCACATAGTCAACCCCCAGGGCCCGGAGCAGGGCTACCATTTTGCCTTCCACGAAGGCACCGGGCTCCATGCCGAATTCCTCGCCCAGTGAGGCGCGCACGGCGGGGGAGGTGCTGACCACCACCACCTTGTCGGGGTCGGCAATGGCACGCTGCACCTGGGGACATTCATCCCGCTCGGTTATGCTGTCCACCGGGCAGACGTTGGCGCACTGTCCGCAGTAAATGCAGATGGCCTTTCCTCCGGTTTCTTCCAGGGTGTAGGTGCCATGTACCCCCATCAGATTGGTACAGGCCTCCTTGCACATGCCGCAGCGAATACATTTTTCTTCCCAGCGCATAATGCTGGGGTTGTCCGCTTCGATGGGGACGCGGACGGATAAGGGCAGATGATTCAGGTTCCTCACATTCCTTTCTGTTTGTCGTTGTTCCTACATTCCTCACATAGATCCATCAGTTTCAGGTCATAGGACAGGATCGAGTGTCCCAGTGCCCGCTCCAGCTGAGCAGTCAGGTCCCCCAGATCCACGTCCAACAGCCTGCCGCACTGTTTGCATACCAGGTGGTCGTGGCGCTCCATCCGGTCATACCGGTCGGGCATGCCTCCCACCGATACCTTGCGTATGAGTTCCTCCTGCCACAGGTGGTTGAGGTTATTGTATACGGTGGCCAGAGCTACCTTGGGGTAGGTTTGGCGCAGGGCCGCAAATACTTCCTCGGCAGTCATATGACTGTGGGAGGAGGAGATGATTTCCAATATTTTTTCCCCATATTTCGTCACAGAACTCAACACCATTTTTAGAATAATACTAATTCTTATTATATGGGATCATAGAGTGAAGTCAAGAGAAACAGAGATTTCTTTAGAAAACTTAAGAAATCTCTGTTGACATTACTTGTCTAATGAGATAGACTACAGCCAAGGGAGTCTATTCCATTAGACAGGAGGAAAAAGTCATGGAAACACCAAAGATTTTTGAGAGTGAATACCGCTTCTGCCTGATTTTATGGGAGCGGGAGCCAGTGACCACCACCCAGCTGGTAAAGCTGTGCCAGGAGAAGCTGGGCTGGAAGCGCACCACCACCTATACCGTCATCAAGCGCCTGGGTGAGCGGGGAGTGCTGAAG
>DBFWXD010000323.1:0-5908 GCA_048215895.1 Eubacteriales bacterium | reverse complement strand
CTGATGGAGAGCGGCAGATCTGCGTCTTTCTTCCCGACTGGCAGGAGCCGGAGGATGTGGTCTCCGATCCGGAGGGCCCCCTCTCCGCTCTGGAGGCCAAATTCCCCCCCAACGCCTCCCTTACCCACCGGGATATTCTGGGCTCGCTCATGGGCCTTGGCATCACCCGGGAAAAGCTGGGGGACATTTTGTTTCCCGCTCCCGGCCTGTGCCAGGTCGTGGCCCTCACTGAGGCCCTGCCCATTCTCCTGTCCCAGTGGGAGAGCGCGGGCCGGTGGAAGGTAAGCCTTACCCCTATCTCCCTCGCTCAGCTCTCCCCCAAGCCCGCTCAGATCAAGACCATCCGCGACACCGTGGCCACCCCCAGACTGGATGCAGTCATCTCCGCAGGCTTCTCCACATCCCGCTCCAAGGCGGCCGCCCTCATCTCCGCGGGCAAGGTGGCCCTCAACCACCGGGAGTGCCTAAAGGGGGATAAGCTTGTGGAGGAAGGGGATGTGCTTACCTGCCGGGGACTGGGCAAGTGTGTGGTCCGGGAGGTCCCCGGCCAGTCCCGAAAGGGCCGCACCATGTTGGTTTTGGAGCGCTACCTTTGAGATAAGAAACCCGACGGAGCGTAGGAACACACCTCCGTCTCATACAAGGAGGAAACCGGATGATTACCCAAGAGAAAATTAACCGCATCAACGCCCTTGCCAAAAAGGCAAAGACCCCCGAAGGCCTGACGCCGGAGGAGCAGGCGGAGCGGACCGCCCTTCGCCGGGAGTATATCGACGCCTTCAAGCAGAGCCTTACCGCACAGCTGGACAACACCTATATCCAGTATCCTGACGGCACCAAAAAGAAACTGGCTTTTAAGGAAGATCCTTCCGATGGAATGTCCTGATTTTTTACACAATTCGCCGTATTGACAACCTTTTTCCTTTTTGAGATAATGGTGCGGCTAATGATTTTTAAACAAAGCGGGAGTTCCCGCTCGATCAATTGAGGAGGCCTTTACTTATGGCTCGTATCAAATTCTCCACCGACTCCGCTGTGGATTTGCCCGCTCAGCTGCGGGATGAGCTCTCCATCCAGGTTCTCCCTTTCCCCATCGCCATGGGAGACGAGGAATATGAGGACGGCGTAGACTTCAAGCCCGATGAGTTTTTTGATATGCTCCTGTCCGCACCCCAGATTCCCACCCACGCCCAGCTCAACGCCTTTTTGTTTAACGAGTGCTATGAGAGCGCCTGGTCCGAGGGGTATACCGATCTGATCCATGTCTCCATCAACTCCAAGGGCTCCGCCACCTTCAGCAACGCCCTTCAGGCCCGGGACGACTTCTATAAGCATCACCCCGAAGCCAAGGAGACCTTCCGCATCCACCTCATCGACTCCAAGACCTACACCATGGCCTACGGCTGGGCCGTGGCGCAGGGCGTGAAAATGGCCGCCGACGGGGCCGAAGCGGACGAAATTGTTGCCTATATCCAGGACTGGCTGGATCATGTGCGGGTGGTCTTTGCGCCGCTGGATCTGCGGTTTGCCAAGAAGTCCGGGCGCATCTCCGCCGCCGCTGCCTTTATGGGCGAGGCCCTGGGGCTCAAGCCTATCATGACCTTTGTGGACGGAGAGTCCAAAATTCTCTCCAAGGTCCGCGGCGAGAAGAACGTCATCTCCACCCTTGTGGATCTGTGCAGCAAGGAGCGCCAGAGCGGCACTCCCTACCTCCTGGTCCGGGGAAACAATCAGGAGCAGTCCGCCCGCCTGCGGGAGGCCTGCCAGGCCGCCCTGGGGGAAGAGGCCGCCCTGGAGTATCCCATCGGCGGCGTTGTGGCCATCAACGCCGGTCCCAACCTGGTAGGCGTCGTCTACCGTACATAATCGATCTTATTTGTTCCAAGCCCCGGCCGCTTTTGGCGGCCGGGGCTTATTGTGTCTCCGGGGCGATAAATTTACAGTTTATTTATACAATATGTGTTATACTTTCCAGTATCCAAATTTATCGCAGAGGAGGCTTT
Organism: Eubacteriales bacterium; assembly: GCA_048215895.1. Taxonomy (GTDB): domain Bacteria; phylum Bacillota; class Clostridia; order Oscillospirales; family Oscillospiraceae; genus Lawsonibacter. The sequence continues at coordinate 3,905 of DBFWXD010000323.1, read as the reverse complement.
CCTTTGGACTTACAGCAGTTATCCTGGCGTCAGCGAGGTGCGCTCTGGCTTCGGCTGTCCATCCGCTTTGTATTGACGCTGGTCTGTATTCTGATTCTGGCCTTTTTAGGCCGTCCCCTTCTCTCCTTGTTTGCGCCCTTCCTTCTGGCCCTCATCACCGCCGCCGCCCTGAATCCCCTGGTCAAGCAGCTTCAAAAGGCCCTGGGCTGGAGCCGCGGACCGCTGTCCTTACTGGTTCTGCTGCTGCTCTTCGGCCTGGTGGGCGGCGCGGTGGTGCTGCTGGTCTATGCCGCGGCCGGTCAGCTGGCCTCCCTGGCCCAGAACTGGAGCGGACTTCTGGACAGCCTTCAGGCCACCCTGGAGCAGATCGAATCCCTCTTCTCCAACCTGTGGACTCTGATTCCGCCTGAAATTGCCGACTTTATCAATGACACATTTACCAGCTTTTTTGACTGGTTTAAAGAGTCCGCTTCCCAGTGGCTCACCACCTTCGGCTCTGCTGTGGGCGAAAAGGCCATGGCATTGCCCTCCTTTGTCATTGCCGTGGTCATCTACGTCATGGCCACCTATCTGCTCACCGCCGACTATCCCTATCTGCGCAGCCGGGCGGCCCAGCATATGGACGAGGGCCTGCTTCACTTCCTGGGTCAGGTCCGCTCCGTGGCGCTTGGGGCCTTCGGCGGCTATTTAAAGGCGGAGTTTCTCCTCTCCGTGGGCGTATTTTTCATTTTGCTGGTGGGATTTACCATTATCCGCCAGCCCTACGGTCTGCTGCTGGCTCTGGGCCTTGCCGTATTGGACTTTATCCCCATTATCGGCGCCGGTACTGTCATGGTCCCCTGGGCCTTTGCCGCCCTGTTTCTGGGGGACTTTGGCACCGCTGTGGAGCTTATGATCATCTGGGGCGTCATTGCCCTGTTCCGTCGGGCCATGGAGCCGAAATTTGTGGGCGACCAGACCGGCCTGTCCCCCATTTTGTCCCTGGTGAGCATCTATGTGGGCATGAAGCTGGGCGGTGTGCTGGGCATGATTCTGGGGCCCATCCTCCTGCTGGTACTGCTGAATCTGGCGGGGATGGGCATGTTCCGCGGGCTTCGCATGGATCTGATCGCCGCTGCCCGGGATATCGCTTCCATTTTATCCCAACGTGTGGAGACGCCGGACAAAAAAAATTAAAACTTCCCGGAATTGTTCAAAAACATATTTGTTTTTCTTCATGCTTTCTTCACAATTATCCGCTATGATAATCCCAGTAAAAAGAAGGATCCTTGTTGGACTTCCTTTGAAAGGAGCGTTTTCATCATGGATGAATTTAATTTCTATAATAGTGAAAATGATGGTTACCGCGGAGGCTTCGGCGACTACACTGATCCTACCCCCAGTCCTCAGCCTCAGTACCAGCATAACCAGCAGCCGGGCACGCCCGGACAGGGCCCCAAGAAGCGGGGCGGAGCCCGGAAGATCATCGCTTTGATTCTGGCCTGTGCCCTGGTGGGCGGCGGAGCCGGCGTGGGAGGAGCCGCCCTGTATGGCAAGCTCACCCAGCCCGAGACGGTCGTCTATGAGGGCGAGCGGCCCCAGGTTCAGACCGTTGTCAATTCCAACAGCGGTCAGCCCATGACCGCCGAGGAGCTCTATGCCGCCAACCTGGCCTCCTGTGTCGGCATCACGGTGAACACCACCGTGAACATCTTTGGGCAGACCACCACCTCCGCCGCCAGCGGTTCCGGTTTTGTGCTCACCCAGGACGGTTACATCGTCACCAACTATCACGTCATTGAGGACGCAGCCAACGATCCCTCCGTCACCATTGAGGTCTCCTTCGCCAGCGGCGAGAAGTACACCGCCAAGCTGGTGGGCGGCGAGCAGGACAACGACGTGGCCGTTCTGAAGATTGACGCCACCGGCCTGCAGCCCGTCACCCTGGGCAACAGCGACGAGCTGGTCGTGGGCGAAACCGTCTACGCCATCGGCAACCCCCTGGGCGAGCTGACCTACTCCCTCACCGACGGCATCGTCTCCGCCCTGGATCGTCTGATCACCACCTCCACCACCGATGAGAACGGTCAGACCGAGACCACCACCCTCAATGTGCTGCAGACCAACTGTGCCATCAACCCCGGCAACTCCGGCGGTCCTCTCTTTGACAGCTACGGCAATGTGGTGGGCATCGTATCCGCCAAGTACACCCAGTCCTCCTCCGGCGTTTCCGCCGAGGGCCTTGGCTTTGCCATTCCCATCAACGACGTAAAGGATATTCTCTCCGACCTGATCGAGCACGGCTATGTTACCGGCAAGCCCTACATGGGTGTCCAGGTCTCTTCTGTCCCTGAATACGCCCAGCGCTACGGCATCAGCGCCGGCGCCTATGTGGAGAGCGTAGCCGACGGCTCCTGTGCCCAGAAGGCCGGCCTCCAGGTGGGCGACATCATCATCGCCATTGATGATACTGCCATCGATTCCAGCTCTGCCCTCACCGCCGCCCTGTCCTCCAATTACAAGGCCGGCGACACTGCCACTCTCACTGTGCTGCGCAGCACCGAGACCAAGAAGCTGTCCATCACCTTTGATGAAAAGAATGAACAGACCGAAGCGGCCAACCAGGTTCAGCAGCAGTCCAACGAGCAACAGTCCAACCAGCAGCAGTCCGGCAACTCCTATAGCTGGCCCTTCGGCAACTACTTCGGCTGGTAAATCTCTCTCTCTTCTCTTCTCATTCGTCTCCTGAATACCCGCGGCTCAGGCCGCGGGTATTTTTTTAAAATTCATGGACAAGACCATATTTGTTGTTATAATATAGAGTGGGTTTGTATGGAAGCGGACTTGCCGCTTTTGGATTCGGGGCCGCGCCTGGAGGACGGCGTTGATGGTTGATTGGGAGGCCTTGGATCACCTGGTTTATAGAAAGAAAGGATCGATCAACATGGAAATCAACGGACAGACCGTCAACGAGAGCGCCCGCTACGACGAAATGGGCCTCTCTCCCGAGCTTCTTCGGGCCATCGGCGAAAAGGGCTATGTAACGGCCACCGCCGTTCAGACCGGAGCCATTCCCTACTTTATGGACTGGAAGGACGTCATTGCCAAGGCGCCTACCGGCACCGGCAAAACCTTTGCCTTCGGCATCCCCATGGTGGAGCATGTGGACCCCCAGGACGACAGCGTTCAGGCGCTGGTGCTGGCCCCCACTCGGGAGCTGGCTATCCAGATTCAGGATGAGCTGCGGGACCTGTGCACCTTCAAGGAGGGGGTACGGGTGGTGTGCCTGTACGGCGGCCAGCCCATCGAAAAACAAATTACCCAGCTGAAAAAACGTCCCCAGATCGTGGTAGCCACCCCCGGTCGTCTGATGGACCACATGAAGCGGCGCACTGTCCGCCTGGATAAAGTGCAGACCGTGGTGCTGGACGAGGCCGACCGGATGCTGGATATGGGCTTTGTCCGGGATGTAACACACATTCTGGACAAGATGCCCCAGCGCCGGAACTTGGGCATGTTTTCCGCCACCATCTCCCGGGAGGTGCTGGACATCTCCTGGGTCTACCAGCGTGAGCCCGTGGAAATCACCGTCCAGGCTGATCAGGAAAACCGCCCCGACATTGCCCAGTACCGTCTGGACGTGGAGCGCAACGAAAAGGCGGACACCATGGCTCGGCTGCTGGAAATGGGCGGCTATGAGCGGGTCATCGCCTTCTGCAACACCAAGAACATGACCGACCGGCTCACCGGCCTTTTGTCCATGCGGGGCATCACCTGCCAGGCCATCCACGGCGACATTCAGCAGTCCGCCCGGGAGAAGACCCTGCAAAAATTCCGGGACGGCAAGCTCCGGGTGCTGGTAGCCACCGATGTGGCCGCCCGCGGTCTGGACATTGACGATGTGGATGCCGTCTTTAACTACGACG
>DBFWXD010000322.1:0-13367 GCA_048215895.1 Eubacteriales bacterium | reverse complement strand
GAAGGGGGTTGGCCGCAGCCACTGCCGCAGCTGGCCGGGTGAGAACGGTTTTGCACGGGTTGCACTGGTAGATGGCGACCGGGTGTTCAAGGGAAGCAACCGGGGTGGTGTGCTGCAAGAGCATCCCATAACGCTGGAAGAGGAGGACATGCCGTACCTGTCCACGTTTCAACTGATTCACACCACCAACAACGGGTTTACCGATGGGCTTCTGCCGGTGCTGCGCAAACTGCCGGTCCTGGTCAGTTATGATTTCTCTTACCGATGGAATGAGGAGAACCGGGTGGCCAGGGTTTGTCCTTATGTGGATTTTGCCTTTCTTTCCTGCAGTGATCTGGACGATGAGGCAACGGAGCGATTGTGCCGGAGCCTAAATGCGCAGGGCTGCGGCACCGTGGTGGCGACCCGGGGAAGCCAGGGAGCTACGGTTTTTGACGGAACCCGTTTTTACCGTCAGTATCCCAAAATGGTGGAACCGGTGGACACAATGGGGGCCGGTGACAGTTTTGCCACGGCTATGCTGGTGAGTCTGCTGGAAGATATGGAGCCCGAGGGAAAGAAAAGATGGTCCGACCCGATGTTTCGGGCCGAGGTGCTTCCCAAGGCATTGGAGAAGGCAGCTGCCTTTTCCGCAGGGACCTGTCTTGTCCACGGTGCATTTGGATGTGGGATCCCGATACCTCCATCGGCCCGGGAGAGACTGTTCCGAGAAATGTGACTGCGGGTTTCCAAAGGCTGCTTCGCTTCGGAGCGGGAGACACGATTCCGAAATACGGAAGGAACCTAGGTACCTTAGCAGAATGCAAGGGAAGGGGAGCTTTTGAAAGAGGGTTTGACCATGGTTGATATCACATAAAACACTTTGGAAGATCATGTGTCGTTATACAGTCTAAGGAAGAAGCCCGGGGCTGCCGGTCTGCGGGCAGATGAAATTCAAAATGAGGTGAAAGCGCATGGCTTATATGATCGGCGTGGACGTCGGTGGAACCTTTACTGACTTTTCCGTATTTAACCAGGAGACGGGGGAACTGTTCAACTATAAGGACAGTTCTACTCCTGCCGACCCCTCCCGGGCGATTGTCAAGGGAGTGCAGGACGTGCTGGCCCTGAAGAAGGCCGGTCCGGAAGAGGTGAGCTATCTGGCCCACGGTACTACGGTGGGAACCAATGCTCTCATCGAGAAAAAGGGCTGCCGCTTAGGACTGATCACCACCAAGGGATTTAAAGATCTGATGGAGATCGGAACCCAGCGCCGCCCCTCGCTCTATAATCTCCAGGCACAAAAGCCGTATCCTTTGGTGCCTTCCGGACTGAATTGTACCGTTACAGAGCGCATCCGCTATGACGGTACGGTGGAGACCCCTCTGGATGAAGAAGAGACCCGCCGGGTTGTGCGCTACCTGAAGGCGCAGGGAGTGGCTGCCATTGCGGTGTGTACACTGTTCTCCTTCATCAACCCGGTCCATGAGCTGCGCATTGAGGAAATTATCCGCCAGGAATTTCCGGAGGCTTACGTCACTTTGTCCAGTAAGCTGGCTCCCGAATTTCGGGAATTCAGCCGCATGAGCACGACGGTGATGAACAGCTATCTGGGCCCGGTGATGGAACGTTATGTCAACAATTTCCGGGATTCCATCGCGGATATCGGAATCCGCGTGGAGCCCTATGTTACTCAGTCCAATGGTTCCATCATTTCCATTAAGGAGACCATTGATTGTCCCATCAAAACTGCGCTGTCCGGTCCCTCTGCCGGGGTTATTGCTGCCGCCTATATCGGCAGGCAGTGCGGAGCCGATAAGATCATTACCTTTGACATGGGGGGCACCAGCGCGGATATATCTCTGATTGAACATTTTACGCCCCAGGTATCCAACGAGCGGTACGTGGAAGGCTACCCCGCCCGCATTCCCATGATCAACATTATCACCATTGGCGCCGGAGGCGGTTCCATCGCCAAGATTGATGAGGGCGGAGCGCTGAAGGTAGGTCCCCAAAGTGCGGGCGCAACTCCGGGCCCTGCCTGCTACATGCGGGGAGGAGAAAATCCCTGCGTGACGGATGCCAATATCGTTCTGGGGAAACTCAACCAGAAAAAGATTTTGGGCGGACGGATGGACGTGGACATTGAACTGGCCAAAAAGGCCATTCGGGAAAAGATTTGCGACAAGTCCGACCTGGACTTGGACCGGGCAGCCAACGGTATTATTACCGTGGTCAACTCCAACATGGTGCGGGCGATCCGCAGTGTGTCGGTGGAGAAGGGATACGATGTGCGGGAGTTCAGCCTGATGGCCTTTGGAGGCGCGGGCCCTCTTCATGCCTGTGAGGTGGCAAAGGAGCTGGGAATGGCAGAAGTACTCATTCCGCCGCATCCCGGAACCCTGTGTTCTCTGGGGCTGCTGTTGGCCGATACCAAATTTGATCTCTCCCGAACCAAGGTCCTTCTCGGAGAGGCCGCCAATCTGGATCAGATCAACGAGCAATTTGACAATATGGTGGCACAGGGGACTCAGCTGCTGGACAAGGAAGATGTTCCGGCTGACCGGCGCTATTTTGAGTACTTTGTGGATATGCGCTACCAGCGCCAGAACTTTGAAATCTCGATTCCGGTCCCTGCCGGGCGAATGACGGAGGAGACGTTGGCAAAGGCGCTTGCCGACTTCCATGCCGAGCACAAGCGCAGCTATGGTTATTGCAAGGAGGAGGCGCCGGTGCAATTTGTCAGCTACCGGGTGTCTGCGATCGGCGTTATCGATAAACCTGATCTGGTACCGGCTCCTCTTCAGCCGGACGCACCGCTGCCTCAGCCTGTGGAGCACCGCAGTGTCCTCTTCCAGGGAGAGAAGGACTATATGGATACACCGGTCTATCAGCGGGAGAGCTTGCTGCCTGGTCAGTCGATTCCGGGGCCCTGCATCTGCGAACAGATGGACACCACCTTGGTAGTGCCCGCCGGGTGGACCATCCAGGTGGACGGATACCACAACCTGAAGATCCGTGATGACGAGGTGAAGTGAGATGGCAAAGAAAATTGATACCGTCACCGTAGAGGTGGTCCGCAATCTGCTGATGTCCATTGCGGAGGAGACCTACGGCATCATCGTCCGCAGCGCCTATTCTACCAACATGAAGGAACGGCGGGATGTATGCACCGCAGTGATCGATCCGGATGGCAACAGTGTGGCGCAGGTAGAGAGCCTGGCGGCCCTTTTGGGGTCCATGCTCAGCGTGGTTCCCAATATCTATGAAAAATTTGGCCGGGAAAATATACAGCCCGGGGATATGTTTATTGCCAACGACCCCTATCACGGCGGAGGAAACCATCTGCCTGACATTGTGATCGCAGCTCCTGCATTTGCAGGAGAGAAGCTGGTGGGCTGGATTGCCAATATTGCCCACCACTCGGACATTGGCGGAAAGGTGCCTGGTTCCACCTCTGGAGATGCGGACAGTCTCTTCCAGGAAGGAATCCGAATCCCTGTGATCCGTATCCGGGAGCGAGGGCAGCTGATTCCCAGTGTGTTGGATCTGCTGCTGGACAATACCCGGGTACCTCAGGAGCGGGAAGGGGATCTCACGGCCCAGATGTCCGCAAATCTCATCGGCGTGCAGCGGATTCAGGAGGCCTATCAGCGCTATGGAGATGACCTGGAGGCGTGCATGAAGGAGCTGGTGGCTTATTCGGAGCGCCGGGTCCGGGCTGTGGTGAGTACGCTGCCGGACGGGGAGTATACCTACACGGACTATGTGGATGGCTGCGGCGATAAATACCCCGACCCCCTTCCCATACGGGTGAAGGTCACCGTGGCCGGAGACAGCCTGACCTTTGACTTTACGGGGACGGCCCAGCAGATCAAAGCCCCCATCAATGTGCCTTACCCCTGTACCAACGCGGCGGTGTTTTTCTCCGTCAAGGCCTTGATGGGAGATGATATCCCCGCCAACGAGGGCATTAACCGGGCTGTGAAGATCATTGCCCCCAAAGGCTGTATCGTCAATCCGACGGAGCCCAGTCCAATAGGCGCGCAGATCGACTGCTGCCAGCGGATTCCCGATGCGATCTTCGGCGCGTTGGCTCCGATTTTCCCTGATACGGCGGTCACCGCCGGCAATGGCGCCTGCACCACCACGATTCTGGCCGGTGAGGGTACCATTGGCACCGACAGCGTGTTTATTTTCCATGAGGTGATTGCAGGCGGCGGCGGCGCCTCCCGCAATTATGACGGCCTGTCCGGTGTACAGGTGAACATGACGAATACCTCCAACATGCCCATTGAGGCCACCGAAATGGAGTTTACCAAGATTTTGGCCCGGAAGTATGAGCTGAAAGCGGATACCGGCGGTGCCGGTGAGATGAGAGGCGGGCTTGGAATCGAGCGGGAGCTGGAGGTTCTTCAGGACGATGTACTGTATACCGGCCTGGGTGACCGCCACAAGTTCCACCCCTGGGGACTTCAAGGGGGAAAAGAGGGAGGCGTAGGGGCCTTTTACCGGGTGTCTGCCCAGGACGGAAGCGTGATCCGCATGGGCCATAAAACCACCAGTCTGCCTCTGAAAAAGGGAGATGTGATTCGGGTCATTACCCCGGGAGCCGGTGGCTACGGCGATCCAAAGAAGCGCCCCGTTGCCAAGGTGCTTCAGGATGTAGTAGAGGGAAAGGTATCTCTTCAGGCTGCCAGAGAGCAGTATGGTGTGGTCATCACCTGCGAAGACGGCATCCACTATGCCGTAGATGAAACCGCCACTGCGAACCTGCGCTGATGGAAGAAAGGAATGACAAAGATGATTAAGGGAATGCAGGAAGTAAACGAGGTCATGACAAAGGCCAAGGCCGATTTGGATGCCAACGGCGGACTCAAACAGGTAATCTTTGTAGCGTGCGGAGGCTCCTTTGCCTCCTCTTATCCGGCCCGGTATCTCCTGAACCAGGAGAGCAGCTTGAGAGTACAGGGCTATAACAGCAGCGAATTTGTAAACGCCGTGCCCAAATCGGTCAATGGGAATACGCTGGTGATCGGTACCTCCACCAAGGCAACGCCTGAGACGGTGGAAGCCCTGAAGGCGGCAAAGGAAAAGGGAGCTGTGACCATTGGCCTGTCCGGTTACGCGGATTCCCTTACCGCGCAGACCGCCCGCTACTTCATTACATATTATCATGCGGATGAGTGGTATCAGGACCCGTCGCTGATTCACTGCAACAGTCAGGGTACCGCCTTGAAAATCGCCTTTTGGCTGCTGAACGAGTATGACAACTATCCCAGCTACGACAAAGCCATGGAGGCGTTTGAAAAAATGCCTCAGATTTATGGCAATGCTTACACAGCGGTCAAGCCTGAGGCGGCCCGGTTTGCTATGACCTATAAGGACGACCAGGTGTGGAATGTGATGAGCAGCGGTGCGGCATGGGAGGTTTCCTATACGGATGCATTCTGCTTTTTCCAGGAGATGCAGACGGTCCACTGCGTCCCGGTCCACTCTGGCGAGTATTTCCACGGGGCCTTTGAGACCTGCGACAAAGATCTGGCCATTTTGCTGTTTAAGAGTGTGGGGCGCACCCGGCCTCTGGATGAACGGGCCGAGCGGTTCCTGAATCAGTTCGGCGGCCACCACTGGGTCATTGATGCGGCCGAGTTGGGACTGAATGAATTGGATCCCAGTGTTGCAGAGTACTTTAATGCGCTGCTGCTGCACCCGATCTCCAAGCAGTTTATCGCGGCCATGGGAGATGTGCGAATGCACCCCATGTCCTACCGGCGCTACATGTGGAAGTTTGATTATTAATACCGGAGAATGCGGATTGGCAGCATTCTGTCTTAGCAGGCATTGGGAGAGGCAGGACTGGGAAACGACCGCACGGAGAAGGTATCACTGCCTCTGACCATGCATGGAAATGAGAATTGCATTTTTCTACAAGACTCTTGCAATTCGAAAAATCCAGTGTTATAATTGAGCATAGTAAATATAATGTTATGATATGAATCAAAGTTTATGTGACGATATGACCTAATGTTTGCTAATTTCCAGGGAGCGAAAGTATTTTCCAAGGCATCCTGTGTGCCGCCCTAAGAGAGAGGCAAAGAAACGTACCCCTTGGTGTACGCAATTTTCCCAGCGCAGAAGGCCGGGCAAGGAAAGGTAGGCTAGTATGAGGAAATATGTGCTGAAAAGGCTGCTCATTGCCATCCCAACATTTCTGGGGATTACGTTATTGGTATTTGCTCTCTGTTACAACGCCACCGGGAGCCCACTGGAGCTTTTGCTCAGCGACCCAAACATATCTGAGGCGGAGGTGGCCCGCCGGGCGGAGGAACTGGGACTGAATGATCCCTTTCACATCCAGTATTTCTCCTGGCTGAAAAATTTCTTCTGCGGAAATTTGGGGTACTCCTACCGTACCAACCAGGCTGTGATGGAGATGCTCATGGAGGCACTTTGGCCCACTGTGCTGCTGACCTTATCTGCGGTTTTGGTGGCGTGCCTGATTTCTTTCCCGCTTGGAATCCAGTCCGCCCGCCATCAGAACGGCATTTGGGACACGATTTCTTCCGTATTTTCTTTCCTCTCTACCTCCACCCCCAGTTTTTTCCTGGCGCTGGTCTTTCTGAGTATATTCTCGGTACATTTCGGGTGGCTTCCCATTGGAGGTATGTATGATACGGGAAAGGATGCGACTTTCCTGTCCCTGCTGCGGCATTTGATTATGCCTGCCTGTGTGTTAGGCAGCACGCTGATCGGCAGCCTGATCCAATATATCCGCAGCAGCATGCTGGAGGTGATGGGAGAGGACTATGTGCGTACGGCGCGCTCCAAGGGCCTGAAGGAACGTGTGGTAGTCATTAAGCATATCCTCCGCAACTCGCTGATTCCAGTGGTAACCTATCTTGGCATGGAGATCCCTCTGCTTATGGGCGGCGCTGTGGTGACAGAGCAGGTGTTTTCCTGGCCCGGGCTGGGAAACCTTATGCTGAAATCCATCAATTCCCGGGACTATCCTGTGATTATGGGGGTCACTATCATCACGGCGGTGGCGGTGCTGCTCTTTAATCTTTTGACCGACCTCTTTTACGGGGTGCTGGATCCCCGTATCCGCCACAACTGACCCACAGACGCAATGCTCATTGTCCGGAGGTGTGTAGCTTGACCCAAAAACGAACAGAGTGGCGCAATTTTCTCAAGCGCTTCCGTAAAAACAAACTGGCGGTTTTCGGTCTGATCGTCTTGGTGCTGATTACTTTGGCCGTGCTGATCGTCCCGCCCTTTCTGCCATACGATGAGGCCCAGATCGATGCGGCAGCGTTTAATTCCCCACCCAGTGCACAACATCTTCTGGGCACAGATACAACCGGAAGAGATGTGCTGGCCAGACTGCTCTATGGCGGCCGGGTATCCTTGTTTGTGGGTGTGATCAGCACGCTGATCAGCGTGGTCATCGGAATTCCCCTGGGTCTGCTGGCCGCTTTTTACCGGGGCTGGTTTGAGACACTGGTCATGCGGGCCACCGATATCTTCATGACCATTCCTTCCACGATTTTGATCCTGTTTCTGGTTTCCATGTTCGGCCCGTCTATTGTCACAGTCACTGTGGTGATCGGGGTGCTGGGATGGACAAAGTTTGCCCGTCAGATCTATGGTACGGTCCTTTCAGTCCGGGAAAAAGACTATGTGGAAGGCGGCAAGGCCATTGGCCAGCGAGACAGTGTAATCATTACCCGGTACATTCTGCCCAATGCCATCGCTCCCATTTTTATCTCCATCACGTTCCGGATTGCTTCCGCTATCATTCTGGAATCCTCCCTCAGCTTCCTGGGAATGGGAGTTCAGATGCCTGCCGCATCCTGGGGCAATATGCTCTACAATGCCCAATCGATTTCGATTTTGAAAAATTGTCAGTGGATGTGGCTGCCGCCCGGGCTGGTGCTGATGCTTACAATCCTGAGCATTAACTTTATTGGCAACGGACTGCGCGATGCCTTAGACCCCAAGACCTCGATCCGTTAAGCAGCGTATAACCAATCCGTTTGGGTTTCTGTGTAGCAACACAACAAAATATATGTTTGAAAAGAGGTAAGATTGATGAAAAAGAAACTCTGTGCCCTGTTAGCGTCTGCTCTGGCATTGAGCCTGGTTCTGACCGGCTGTGGAAATTCTTCCGGTTCTGCCCAGTCTTCTGCCAGCTCCTCTGGCAATACCTCCCAAAGCGAAACTGCCTCCGGCCCCAAGGATGAAGTGGTCACCATGGCCATCATCTCCACCTGGAATACGCTGAATATTTACAACACCTCCGGCAACTACGGAAACTGTGTGGCTGACCAGATGTTTGAGCGGCTGGTTACCTGCACCCATGATGGTGAGTATCTGCCTCGCCTGGCCGACAGCTGGGAGATGTCCGATGACCACATGAGCATGACCTTCCACCTCAACCAGAATGCCACCTGGCATGATGGAGAGCCCGTCACCGCTGATGACGTGGTCTTTACGCTGAAGGCCGTGACCAGCGAGAAGTTGGACAACTATTACCGCTCCAAGTTTGTGTGCGTGGGCGGGACCAACAGCGACGGTATTTGTGCCGATCCCTCTCAGCTCCAGGTGGAGGCTGTGGACGAGTACACCGTGAAGATCGGTCTGAGCACGCCCAAGGATGAGCAGACTGTCCTGTCCACTCTGTGCAGCTTCCTGTACGTCCTGCCTCAGCACATTTTGGACACTGGCGATTATTCCTCCATCAACGACTCTGATTTCTGGAATGCTCCCGTAGGCGCCGGACCGTTCCAGTTTGTCCGGGAGACGGCCGGTGAGCAGCTGGAGCTGACCGCTTATGAGGACTACTATCTGGGCTGCCCGGATTTCAAGACCTTCGTGATCAAGGTTGTGCCCGCCGCCAGTCTGACCGCCGGTCTGCTGAATGGTGATATCGATGTGGTCGGTGCCGGCAGCATCCCCCTGTCTGACTGGGAGACAGTCAAATCCAGCGACAATCTGGTGGCGCAGTCCATCACTTCCTACTCCTACCAGTACATGCAGTTTAATCTCTCCGAGGGCAACGACACCTTCCAGGATGCGGCGGTCCGCACTGCGTTTGACAAGGCCATTGACAAGCAGCTCATGGTGGATCAGCTGATGGCCGGCGAGGGCCTGGTGGCTGTGGGTCCCATGCCCGAGTATCATCCCTACTATAACGAGGACCTGGTGCCCAACACGTATGATCCCGAGGCTGCCAAGAGCGAGCTGGAAGCGGCGGGCTTTGACTTTGACCGTACCTATACCCTGCTGGTTCCTCAGGGGAACCAGGTGCGTGAGCAGTCTGCCCTGATCATCCAGCAGAACCTCAAGGATATTGGCGTCCAGATTGAGATCGAGACCTATGACTTCGCTACGGTTCTGGAAATGATGCGCAATGGCGAGTTTGACCTGGGCCTGCTGGGCGGCGGTTCCAACATTGATCCCTTTGAAAGTGCAGTGATCGTAAAGCCGGGCAGCGCTCAGAACTATTCTCTGCTGACCGACCCGAAGTGGTATGATCTTGCGGCGGCAGGCGACTCCCTGGTGGACTTTGACGAGCGTAAGGAGGCCTTCGATGCCTACCAGGCCGCTCTGGTAGAGGATCAGCCCTACATCTGGCTCTATCATCAGAACAACCTGCAGGCTTATTCCAAGCGCATTGCTGAGATTCCTATGGACGACTTCATCTGGTACAACTACGAGGTTTGGACCTGGAAACTGGCGTAACCGGACGGATCTCACTATAAAGCTATAATCTGATTGGCATCTCTCTGCATCCTGCAAGGGATGCGGAGAGATGCCTGCTTTCTTCAGCGCAACACCGCCATACACAGAAACGGAGGTCCTCCTATGAATGATGAGGAAATTTTGCTGGAAGTAAGTGGACTGAAAACCTATTTTAAAGACCGTAAGGGGCAAGTCCCGGCGGTGGACGGCGTAGATTTTACCCTCCGTAAGGGAGAGACGCTGGGGATTGTAGGGGAGTCGGGATGCGGCAAAAGTGTGACGTCCATGTCGATCCTCCACCTGCTCCCGCCGGGGGCACAGATTGTGGGCGGCACAATACGGTTTAAGGGGCGGGACATTACCCACCTTCCGCCCAAGGAGATGGCAAAGCTCCGAGGCAAGGAAATCGCCATGATTTTCCAGGAGCCGATGACCAGCCTGAACCCCGTGTACACCGTAGGCTGGCAGATCAGCGAGATGATCCGCCAACATGAAAAGATGTCGCGCAGCCAGGCGCGGGAGCGGGCTATTGAGATGCTGCGCCTGGTGAATATTCCGGCTCCGGAGAAGCGGGTGGACGAGTATCCCCACGAGCTTAGCGGCGGAATGCGCCAGCGGGTTATGATTGCCATGGCACTGTCCTGCAACCCGGAATTGCTGATTGCAGACGAGCCCACCACTGCCTTGGATGTAACCATTCAGGCCCAGATTCTGGACTTGATGCGCAATTTGAAAAAGACCTTGAACACCTCCATTATGATGATCACGCACGATCTGGGGGTGGTGGCAGAAATGAGCGATTATGTGTTGGTCATGTATGCGGGCATGGTCATGGAGTACAGCGATGTAACCACGCTCTTCGACCGTCCGCTTCACCCCTACACACAGGGCCTGATGAAGGCGCTGCCTCGCCTGGATGACCCGAAGGATGTTCTTTATGCCATTGACGGCACGGTTCCGAGCCTCTATGATCTCCCGGCCGATTGCCGTTTCTGGCCCCGCTGTCCCTATGCCACAGAGCGCTGCAAACAGGAGATCCCGGAGCTTTATCACGTAGGCGACAGAAAGGTGCGCTGCTTCCGCTATGAAAACGGCTTAGAGGAGGATGTCCACAATGAGTGAATATTTGCTGGAAGTCAAGGACCTAAAAAAATATTTCACCACGAAGGGCGGATTCCTCTCGGGACCTAAGCGGGTGGTAAAGGCGGTGGATGGAGTCTCCTTTCAAATCAAAGAGGGAGAGATTCTGGGAATCGTTGGGGAGTCAGGATGTGGAAAATCCACATTGGGACGCACGATCCTGCGTCTGGTAGAGGCGGATTCCGGTGAAATCCTGTTTGATGGGACCGATATCCGGGCACTGTCCCGGGAGGAAATGCGCCAGATGCGCAGCAAGATGCAGATGATCTTTCAGGATCCGGGCGCCTCACTCAATCCCCGTATGACGGTGGGAGAGCAGATCCGGGAGCCGCTGGAGCTGTTTCAGCCGAAGCTTACCGGTGAGGCACAGCTGGAGCAGATCTACCGTCTGATGGATATGGTGGGCATTGACCGCAGCTATCTCAGCCGATTTCCCCATGAATTTTCCGGCGGTCAACGCCAGAGAATCGGAATTGCCAGGGCGCTGGCAGCCCATCCCAAGCTGGTGATCTGCGATGAGCCGGTGAGCGCTTTGGATGTGTCGGTACGGGCACAGGTGCTGAATTTGATCAATAGTTTGAAAGACCGATTCCACCTGACCTACATCTTTATTTCCCATGATCTTTCCGTGGTGCACCACATTTGTAACCGGGTAGCGGTGATGTATCTGGGACGTATTGTGGAGCTGGCAGACAAGGATGCCTTATATGCCAAGCCGCTGCATCCCTATACGCGGGCGCTGCTGTCCGCCATCCCCCTTCCCAATCCCACGTCCCATCGGGACCGAGTGATTCTGCAGGGGGACGTTCCCAATCCGGCTAACCCGCCTGCGGGGTGTCATTTCCACCTGCGGTGTCCCTATGCCGCTCAGTGCTGTGCCGAGCAGGCGCCTGTTCTGACGGAGGTAGAACCCGGGCATTATGTATCCTGCCACCGGGTGCTTTCCGGTGAGCTTCCGCAGCCAGTGTCTTATGTGGCGGCCACCCAGACCGGAGAACCTTAGCAGAGAAATGGAGGAAGCAACCATGATTGACCATGAAGAATTGGTGCAAAGCATCGAAAATAAAAGAGAACAATATGTCCGTGTATCCAGTCAGATCTGGGACTATGCGGAGACCTGTTTTCAGGAGTACCGCTCTTCCAAAGCCCTGGCGGATCTCTTGGAGCAGGAGGGATTCCAGGTTCGGCGAAATGTAGCGGGTATGGAGACGGCTTTTGTGGCAGAAGCCGGCTCCGGAAAGCCGGTGATTGGTTTCCTGGGCGAATACGATGCGCTGCCCGGGCTCAGTCAGAAAGCGGATTGCGTAACCCATACGCCTATTCAGGAGGGCGGCGCCGGTCACGGCTGCTGTCACCATATTTTGGGTACCGGCGCGTTGGCGGCTGCAGTGGCGCTGAAGGAGTATATGCAGCGGCATAATCTGCCGGGAACCGTGCGCTACTATGGCTGCCCCGCAGAAGAGGGGGGCGCTGGCAAGATATATCTGGCCAAGGCAGGCCTTTTTGACGATGCGGACTGCGCCATTACATGGCACCCCTGCGATGATAATAATATCTGGTCCATGAATTTTATGGCCATTCAGAATCTCCGCATCCGTTTCTACGGCGTTGCGGCGCACTCCGCTTCCCAGGGACATTTGGGACGCAATGCTCTGGAGGCTACCGAGCTGACTGGGGTGGGTTCCAATTATCTGAGAGGCCATGTGGAGCGGGACGTGTGCATCAACTATGCCGTTACAAATGCCGGAGGCCCTGCCCCGAATGTCATTCAGGACTATGCAGAGATGGTCTATAATATCCGGGCCTATACCCATAAGAAAGCAGTGGCAGCGGCTCAGTGGGTAGAAGACATTGCCAAAGGAGCCGCCATGATGAGCCGGACCCGGGTGGAGGTTCTTTATGAGGGCGGCCTTTCGGAGCTGATTCCCAATCGAACCCTGGAGCGGATCGCCTATGAAAAGTTTTTGGAAGTAGGGCCTACTCCGTACAGCCAGGAGGATCTGGAATTCTGCACGAAGATCCATGACACTTTCCCGGCTGGAGCGGAGGAGAGTACGTGCAATAACCTTTCCTACCTCTATGGGAAAACGGCTCAGCAGTTGATCCCTCAGATCAAGGGCAAAATGATCAACGATATTATTTATCCCTACACGGAGATCCCCCATGCCAAATATGGGTCCACGGATGTGTGTGATGTCAGTTGGTTTACTCCCACCATGCAGGTCACCACAGCCTGCTATGCGAAAGATACTCCGGGTCATTCCTGGCAGCAAGTGGCGCAGGGAAAACGCCCGCTGTGCTACAATGGTATGATGACAGCGGCAAAGGTCAT
The DNA here is from genome assembly GCA_048215895.1 of Eubacteriales bacterium. Taxonomy (GTDB): domain Bacteria; phylum Bacillota; class Clostridia; order Oscillospirales; family Oscillospiraceae; genus Lawsonibacter. Next base: position 169 of record DBFWXD010000322.1, on the reverse strand, counting down.
GGCCCTCACCGGCGCCGAATTGGCCAGCTGTCCGGAAAAGGTCCGCGCCATGCGGGAGGAGTTCCAAAATGCGATGAAGGGCCGTGTGTATGAGTGCCCGCTGCCTCTTGATGCGAAGCCTGGCGGAGAAATCTGACCGGCCCGGGCAGCGCTGACTCCACAATAAAAC
>DBFWXD010000321.1:0-9483 GCA_048215895.1 Eubacteriales bacterium | reverse complement strand
GAAAGAGGGTATCCACATAGATCACCGTCATACCGCTCTCCCCCTTCCCCCGCTCCCGGCAGGCTGTCCCGCAGTCCTTATTATAGGAACCTCCCCAGGCGAAAGGGGCCGAAACCGGGATAGGGCTTCCCGTCATATTTTGAGAGCACTCCGCAGCCGAGCTTTCGTCTTTTTTTGCACGGAGCGTACGCTTCCCCTCTTGCGCACCATGTAATCTCATGTTATAATATCGTTAGACGATATTGAGATTCGAGGAAGGAGGAATTGACCATGCCTGGACGGGATAAGGGCGGGCTCACCGAGCCTATGTATTATGTGCTGATGTCGTTCCTCCACGGCGAAATGTGCGGCATTGAGATCACCGACTTTGTCTCCCAAAAAACGGCCGGACGGGTACGTCTGGGCCCCGGAACCCTCTATACCCTGCTGGCGAAATTTCAGGATGAAAAGCTGATTGAGGAGACGCAGGTGGACGGCCGCAAGCGTACCTACCGCATTACCCAAAAGGGCCGGGAAGCCTTCCGGGAGGAGCTGGAACGGCTGCGTGCCTGTGTATTGGATGGAGAGGAGGAGCTGAAATGAAACATTCCTCTGTTCGCATCGTTCCGTTCGGCGGCTTTGATATTCCCGGCCTGGAGCGTTGGCTGGGCGAGTGTTCCTCCAAGGGGCTGCGTTTTGCTGCAACCATGGGTCCGCTGGCGCTTTTTGAACGCACCGCCCCTCACCCGGTTCAGGTCCATTTGGAACCGATTCAGGGCCCTGTGGAGGAAAACCCAGAACTCAACGACATCTACGAACAATCCGGCTGGCAGTACTGGGGGATGTTCCGGGGCAGCTTCTTTGTATACGCTTCTCCCGACCTGGAAGCCCAGGCATACACCGATCCGGATTCCCTGGACTACGCCTTAAAGAAATTTTTCCGGCAAAAGCTCGCCGGCGGACTGTTCCTGCTCCTGGCCAATTTTTTGCTGCTGGGACTGTACTGGCAAGGATCACCCTTTGAAATTGACTGGCAGTGGCTTTGGTACTACCCGGTGGAGACCTTGTCTGACGGCCCTATCATCCCCTTCCTGCTGGCCGCACTGGGATTTTTCTTGGTTGACCTGTCCTATCTGTTGGGCCTTCTTCATTTGTTGTGCTACCGAAAAACCGTCACGCACGGAGCAAAGCCCAAAGGGCACCGGAGGGTGGGATGGCTGCTGGCCGTGGGAGCGCTCCTTCTGCTGCCCGTTTTCCTCAACACCATCCAGCTCTTTTTCGGCCTGGACTACCGCCCCTATGATTTGGAGGGATCGGGCTTTGTCACCCTCACCGACCTGGAGGGAGCGGATTTCCGCATTCACCAGGATCCTTTCTATAACATGGATTACATCTCCCACCATGGGACTTTGCTGAACCCGGAACACTGGTATTTTCAGCAATACGGAAGCTTCAGCGCAAACCAGAGTTCTTTTGACGTGCCCCGTCTGGAAATCTCCATCACCCGTTATCCTCTAGAAATTCTTGCCCAAATGCGAATGGAGGAGTGGAGCAGGCAGTACATCAACGGCTCGGAAGCTTACCAAACCTTAGAAGCAGCCTACGGGCTGGATGAGATCCGCTATGCCCCCCGTCGGGAGTGGATTCACACCAATGAGCTGACCGGGGAAACGCGCACCTTTCTCCCCGGTGGAATTCTCATTCTGCGCCGGGGCAGCACCGTTCTCTTTGCCGACTACTACGGGGAACAGAACCTTCCGGACTATCTCCCCCTTTTTGCCGCAACCTTTGACGCTCTGTAAGGGAGGCGAACTCCATGATCGTAAAAAAGTGGCTGCCCTACTCCATTTGGGATTTTGCCGGGATCGAGCACTGGCTCAACGAGCAGGCCCAGAGCGGGTGCCTCCTCAACGGCTGGCCGGGGTGGTCCTTCATTGGCCGGGTCTCTTTCCGCACCGATTCGGACGCCCCTCGCACCCGCTACCGCCTGGACCCGGGGGTGGACCTCATCGGAGAGCTGGAGCTGCAAAACCGGATTGCCAGCTATCAGGATACGGGCTGGCGGTATGAGGGTAAGGTTGGAAGGCTTTACGCCATTTACAGCTGTGACGACCCCCAGGCCCCGGAGCTCTACAGTGACACCTCCAGCATGGCCCTGGCTATGAAAAAGACGATCCGACGGACATGGCTCATGCTCTTTCTGCTGGTCCTCTGGCTGGGATCGGCTTTCTGGGACGAATGGATCCAGCTCTTTACCAGTCCTTTCTCTCTTTTCATGTCTATGATCCTGCGCTCAAACACACTCATTCCCCTTTATCTCTTGATGATCGTCCTAGCCCTTTCGGTGGTGATCACAAACATCGGTACGTTTGCAGGGATTCACCGGATACGAGCCGCTCTCCGCCGTGGAGAATGGCCCACCCCAGGGCGCAGAAACTACCCGGAGCCGCGGAACTTACTGCTTGTGGGCGCCGCCACGCTCCTGGCTGTGGTACTGTTTATCTACTTTCTCTGCTTCAAAGCCTCAGATTACCGGCGGCTGTCCGGACCAGAGGAGTGGGCCTTCCCCCATGTTGCGCTGGAAGAACTGATCCCCTCCGAAGCAAGCCTTCGCCTTTACAATAACCAGGAACTGCTCCACTACGACAGCTTGTCCTGGTCCACTCTGGCCCCGGAGCAATATAATGTGGCCCAGGGCGGGATGGTTCAGGCCGCCGATGGAACCCAAACCGACACTCGGCTCTACCAGGAGCACGTCCGCACACTCTCCCCTACCCTGGCCTGGATCGTGTATGAGGGCCGCGTAGAGGAGCACCGCCGCTCCCTGGAACAATACCAGAAAAACTGGGAAGAGAATACGCCGTTCCTCCACGATCAAACCAACGCCTTTGACTCGCTCCAGGAGGAGAAAATTGCTTCCAGGCCGGACGCCCTCACCCGCTTTACCTACCAATATTCCGACCGCAACACCGCCCATGTGGTGTACATCGGCCTGAAACATGACCGGGTCTTTGTCCTGGACTGCTCCGGCATGCTGGATGCAGACGCCGCCCTCTCCCTGCTCCTGGAGCGGCTGGAAGCGGCGGGCTGACACTACTATCATCACCAATCGGCCTGAAAGGAGGCCCACAGCATGAAATCCATCTACAAGCTCACCCCTGTCTCCGACTACGATATTCAGGGGACAGAGAGCTGGCTTCAGGACATGGCTCTGCGGGGACTGTATCTGAAAAAATACCGTTCCCTATTCTGCACCTTCACCCCTGGCCCGGCCAAGAAAACCCGGTATCGGATCGAACCCTGCCGCCGCGCCGTGGACGACGACCTGCCCTGCGCCATGCTGGATCTCTATGAGGAATATGGCTGGGAATGCGTGGGAGATATCAACCGGGAGATGCTCATTTTCTCTACCCAGGACGAAAATGCCCCGGAACTTCACACAGACCCGGCCATCCAGGGGGAACAATGGAAAAAGCTTTATAAAAGAGCCCGGAGGGATACGGTCATAACTCCCCTGTTCACACTGTTTTTCATCTCGTGCGCAGGAATTCTGCTTTTTGACCAAGGCATTCCCATCACCAACTTCATCACTTCTTCGCTTCTCCTCGTGGTGTTGCTCTGTATCTGCCTGTTGGTAAATATCCCCTCCGTATTTTTGAAAAAAAGGGACCTGGAGCTTATCCTGCGGCAGTTGGAAGACGGCACACCTCTGGAGCACCGGGCCCCCTACCCCAAGCACAATCTGAGCTCACCGGCATACTTCACCGTCGTTGTCCTGCTGTGGATCACGCTGATTTTGAGCCAATGTATCCTGCCCCTCACCGGGGGAAACCTGCAGGCTCTGTCTGATCTTCAGGACTTTCCCCTTCTGTCCCTCAGCCAGGTAGAAGGGGAGGATTTTGTCCCCTATACCATGGCCAGCAAGGACTATGTAGACTACGCCAACTTTGCCCGGCAGGAGCATTACCTGCTGTGCTGGAACAGCTGGGAGGCGGTACAGACCGGAGAGTGGGACGAGGATGGTAGCTGGAACCGGATGGAGGTCCGCTGGTATGACCTGCCCGCTCCTTTAGCCTTCCTTGCAAAGCCCATGGCCAAGGAGCAGCTGGACCACTCTATGGCTCTGGATGAGGACATCTGGTGGATCGCCCCGGAGGACGAGGGCGGCACCTGGCGCATCACCCAGTACCCCGGCACCGGAGCCGACTATCTGGCGGTAGCCCATCGGGAAGGGACTTCCTTTCAGACTGCTGCTGCGGCGTTAGGCAGCAAGGTGGTACTGGTCCAATACACCGGCCATGGAGATCTGAGCGCCCATCTTACCGAGATTATTAATATGATCGCATAATTGGGAGGTGTTCTTATGAAGACCGTGCAGAAGCTCATTCCCGTCTCTCTCTACGACATCCCCGGACTGGAGGCCTGGCTGGAGGAGCAGGCCAACCAGGGCCTCTTCCCCACTCATCTGGGGTTCTGGGCCACCTTTGAGGACACCGGCGTACCGGGCACCCGGTTCCGGCTGGAGCCCTGGGGCAAGATGGGAAACGAGCCCCCGCCAGAGCAACGGGAGCTCTACCGCCAAGCGGGCTGGGAATATAAAGCCATTCTCTGCCGTCCCTACGTGCTCTTTTACACCACTGACCCGGATGCGGTGGAGCTTTACACCGACTGGGAAAGCCGGGGAATGTCCCTGGAGCGTTTGGAGAGGGAGACCCGGATTCACTCCGGGCTCCGGATGACCTGCTGGATCATTTTGGCCGCAACGATTCTGCTCTTCCTGATTCTCCCAAGGAGCAGCCACGATGTACAGCCCGTGAGCTTTGCTAGTTTGCCCATGATGCTGCTGATGCTGTTTCATCCCGTGATCCTGCTGTTTTTACTCTGGGCAGCTTTGACTTTCCGACGTTGGAGGCGGAACCGGATCACCCTGAAAAACACCTGCCGTGCCTTGAGAGCCGGCCTGCCGCCGCCTCCCTCCCCCGGACCGAGCCGGGCCATTGTCCGGGAACAGCTCCTCATCCTGATTCTCTTCCCCTGTATGCTCATCGGGTTGGCCCTGTTAAATGCGGAAAACCGCGGGGATCTGGCAGTACCGGTGGAGGAGTTCTCCCGGCCTTATGTGGTCTTGCAGGAGCTGGAGCAGGTGGAGTTGGTCAGCTCCCGAAAGGTAATCAGCAACTCCATTTTCCGTCTGGGAGAAAATGAGGGCATCAACCACTTTTCCCTTCTCTCTCCCACTTGGTATGAGGTAAGTCAGGACGGCTGCCAGGCCGGGGAGGGCAGCTATGAGGGATCTTCCCACGACCCCCAAGGTGGAAAGTACCGCTATTCCCCCAGCCTGGACATGACCTATTTCCGACTGATCCTTCCCGCCCTGGCCGAACCCATTGCCCGGGCCCAGCTGGATGAGTACCGTCTTGTGAACCTCTGGTGGGAATATGAGAAGATCCCCTATCCCGGCCTGGACTTTGTCATTCTGGCTGCGGCCAAGGATGAGCCCCGACAGATGGCGGCCCTGGGCAAGGGCAGCCAGGTGGCGGTCTTCCGTTACGCCGGAGTAGAGCGGCTGGAGGACCACTTGGATGTACTGTCTACTATGATAACCTAATTCCTGCTGCGCAGAAAAAAGGCTGTGACCTATCAAGGTCACAGCCTTTTCATTCTTGTTCTGTCAATAATTTTTCTGCTTCCTCACGGCCATAACAGCCGTTGAGTACCTGCAAAAGAGCGTTGGTACTCATATGCTCCGGCAGGTTCAGCTTACGAAGCAGCGCCAAGCGCCGCTCTCCGCTGTCCGGCCGTCCTGTAAGCCCAGCGGCCATCAGGTCGGCCTTGGTGAGAGGGACCCCACTCTGTCCTGGTTGGGTGCTCTCCTCCAGGAAGGTCGCCCCCGCCCGGCGGAGCACCTCCTCCAGCACCTGGGGCGGCATTCCCTCCACGCCCAGCTTGCCCTCTTTTCCCCGCTGGCGCTTGCGGCGCTCCTTGCCGTACACATCGGGAATATAGGCGTGCTTCACATACTGGGCCGGGATGGAGCCCCGGATGCGGTTGCGGATTACAAACCCCGCTCCGTCTGAGTCGGTGAGGACGATGAGCCCCCGGCGCTCCCCCGCTTTGCGCAGCAGAGCCATCTGCTCCGGGTCTTTGAAAATATGAAAGCCCCCCGTCTCCAGAATCAGGGTATCCACCACCTGAGAAAGGGTATTCTTATCATAACGCCCCTCCACCACAATGGCTTCTTTGATTTTCAGCATAGCTGCTTCCTCACTTCTTCACAGGGTTCGCCAGCTCCAGCATAAGGCTGGTCAGCAGTTCCTTTCCTTCCTGGCCGGTGGACTTCATGGCCAGGTCCACCTGTCCGCAGCGCACCACGGCCCGGCGGCACCAGGGAAGGCTGAAGCGCCTGGCGCTGCGCACCAGCTTGTCGGCTGGATAGGGCTTCAGGTTCCAAAGCCCGGCCACAAATTCTGTCCCTCTCCCCCGCTCCAGAGCCAGGCGGGCGGAGTAGAGCTGGCGCATCTGCCGGCCCAGGGACCACATGATCTTAATGGGGGCCTCCTGCATTTGGAACAGCTCGCCCAGCACCCCCATGGCCCGGTCAAACTGGCCCTCGCCGATGGCGTCAGTCATACGGAACACCACCGCATCCAGCTGGGGGGTGGCCACCGCCTCGATATCCCCCCGGGTGATGTGGGGCCCTTTGGCATAGGCCGCAATCTTCTCGATCTCCCCAATCAGGTTGTGCATAAGGTCTCCGCACAGGAAGATCAGATCCAGGGCCAGCCGGGAATCAATCTCCTTGCCCAGGGCATGAAAGCGCCGCCGCACCCAGTCCACCAGATCTCCCTGGTCCTGACGGATGAAGTTGACCACCGTTCCGTGGGCTTTCAGGGCAGCGGCCAGCTTGGTGCGGGCGTCCCCCTTGTAGTCAATAAGGTCATAGACAAACACCACGCAGCAATACTCCGGCAATTGGGAGAGAATCTGGATATATGCCTCCCGGTCCTTCTCCCCCGCCTTGAAGAGATCGAAGTCCACCACCTGAATGAGGGTACGCTCCGACATCATAGGAAGGCAGTCCACCGCCTCCTCCAGGGCGTGGGGGGACATATCCTTGGCGGCAATCTCATGGAGATTAAACTCCCCCATCCCTCCGGACAGCAGCAGTTCCCGCAGTCTGCCCAGGTAGTAGTCCCGCAGGTAGGTCTCTTCCCCGTGGAAAATATACAGCTGTCCCGGATTCTTCCCGGACAGATCTTTTTTCAGTTTCTGATAGCCGGCGGTGTCCGGCTTTCCCTTGGGCGGCATAAGCACGTCCTCCTGTTATTTCCTGATTTCTATGGTTCCGTTCCAATCGGTTCGATATACCTCCGCCCCCGCCGCTTCCAGCCGCTCCAGGGTCTCCTGGGCCGGGTGTCCGTAGAGGTTTCCCTCTCCCACGGAAATGAGGGCATACTTCGGCTTAACGGCATCCAGCAGAGTCTGCGTGGTGGAGGTGGCGGAGCCGTGGTGACCTGCCACCAGCACATCGGCCTGAGGGAAGTCAGCAATGTTTAAGAGATTTCCCTCTCCCGCTGCTCCCATATCCCCGGTAATCAGTGTTTGAAAACTGCCCCCGTCTGCCAGGATGGCAAGGCCCCGCTCATTGGTCTCTCCGATTTCCTCCACCGGAGCGTAGACGGTGAGCGACTGCGCCTGGCTGGTCTGGATGTACTGATCTTTGGTCACGGTTTCGACGCTAATCTTCTTCTCCTGAGCCAGTTCCAGAATCTCAGCCAGCAGGGCGCTGTCCTCCTCCGGCAGCAGGATTTTCTCTACCCGCATGCGCTCCAACAGACGGGAAACCCCGTTGGCATGGTCGTCGTGGAGATGGGTTAAAACCAGCAGATCCAGGCGGCTCACTCCCCGCGTCTGAAAATAGTCCGCGGCAACATCACCGGCATTTTCCGGGCCACTGCCGCCGCAGTCCACCAGGGCGTAGAGGTTCTTCTGGCTCAGTGCCACGCTCTGGCCCTGTCCTACGTCCAGCACCGCCACCTGCATATCTCCAAAACGGGCGCTGATCCCAACGGCCAGGACGGACAGACACAGGGTGAAGATACCTGCGCATATGGGAATTCCCGGCCGCTTGGTTCCTTTGCATACGAGAGCTGCCAACAGCAGCAGATAAACAAAGACAACCCACCCCCGATAGAGCAGGCACTCCATGGACAACGCGGACAAATTGGGAATGGCAAGCAGGTTTACCGCCGCCTCCACATACCGCACAAGCACCACAACCGGCAGCGCCAGAACCTGGCCCAGGCCCGGCAGGAACACGGAAATCAATCCCACCAGCAGTCCGCCCACAAAGATGAAGCCTACCGCCCAGAGGGTCAGCAAATTGGCCAGGGGCGAAATAAGGGAGCAGGTATCAAAGTAACCGGCTACCAGCGGCGTTGTCAACACCGAAGCTCCCAGCGTGGCAGACAGGGTAGACACGCCAAAGCGCGGCAGCTTTTCCAGCCATCTTCTCACCCTGCTTGTCGGTCTCTGTTCCAGGTGGAGCTTTTTCAGCAGCCAGTCCTGGATACGGTCCGATACCAGCGCAATTCCCGCCACGGCCGCAAAGGACAGCTGAAGGCCGATGTGCGCGGCAGCAAAGGGGTTGAGAAGCAGCAACACCATCAAGGCAAACCCCAGAGAGGTAGGCAGATCCCGCTCCCGGTTGAACAAGGGCGCAATCTGGAGCAGCACAATCATCATGGCCGCCCGGTCCACCGACGGCGTATGTCCGCACAGGGCGCTGAACAGCACCGCCCACAAGATGGTCAATACCGCAGTGGACCGCCGTCCCCGTCCCCGAAGGGTCACCAGCATTTGGGCCAGAAAGGCCAGGTGCATTCCCGACACCGCCACCGTGTGGCTCATGCCCACCCGCTGCAGGGAGCTGGTAAAGGCGTCGGTCAGGTTGTCCCGGTTTCCGGTGACAATCCCCTGAACAATTCCGGCCTCCTGCTCTGGAAAGGCCCGGGCAATCCCTTCCTTCAGCCTGTTGGCCAGCACGGCCGGCCAGTACCGGACGGGAATCTGCTCTGGACGTTCGATCTTCAGGCGCCCGTAGACCTCGCCCTGAAGGAAGATCCCTTTGGCAGTGTAGTAGGTGATCTCCTCCCCAGAGAAGGTACGGTCGGCCAGGGTATAATGGACCACAGCGGTGATCTCATCCCCCGGTCTCAGATCTGCCCCCTGCTCGTCCACATAAAGTACCGCCAGAGGGCGGGCAAGGCCATCGGTCTCCACCCGGGCAGGCAGCGTAAACCCGCCATATGTACTCTCCTGGGGATAGTCGGTCACCGTAGCGCGGAGTACCACCGTCTGATCATCCAGTTCGGCCGCCGGCTGAAAAAACAGCTGGGTATATCCTTGCGTCCAAAGAAATCCCGCCGCAAGTCCCAGCAGAATCAAGACCATTCTCTTCCGCAGAACCGGCCGCCCGCTCAGCGCAAAGGCGGCCACTGCCGC
>DBFWXD010000320.1:0-4080 GCA_048215895.1 Eubacteriales bacterium | reverse complement strand
GGTCTATGCAGCGGACCTGTGGGGCTTAACTTTGTATTTGTATATGCTATTTGGAGTCAGGCCTCCTGTACACGCGGGCTGTCCGCCTTCCCCAGCTCGCCCGCCAGCTGGAATCCCTTTCGTGCCAGGAATACGGCGATCACTTCGTTGATGACTGCTGCGGCAGCGATGGTGCCCCGGACGATGTCTCCGTACTGGCTGTATTCCCCGGTCAACGCGGAAATTGCAATTCCCGTCAGCACCAGTGACACGCCGGAGTGGGGCATCAGGGTCAGTCCCAAATAGTTCCGAACCGTATCCGGCGCACCGGACATCCAGGCGCCCAGTGCCGCGCCGCCGATCTTGCCTGCCCCCCGGGCCAAAATATAAACCGCGGTAAAGAGCCCGGCCCCAAGGATCAGATGATAGTCCAGCGGCGCCCCCAGGTTCAAGATAATCAGAGTAAAACAGCCTCCGATCACAGGGTTGCATATCGTCATCATGTCCTCCAGAGTCTCAGAAGAAACCCGGTTGGCGAACACCGCAGAATAAACCATGCCGGAGAGCATGAAGTTCAGCACAGGCACGGGCATCCAATAGGTGTTGGCGACCATGGTGAGGCCAGCAGTAAGCAGGACGCCGAGAAACGCCACGGCGGCATTTCTCTTCCGGTTCTTACTGCGGCGCAGGATTGCCGCGGTAGGAATTCCCACCACAGAGCCGATGACCACAGGAAGAAGGACAACCAGCCAAATGAGAGAACCGGGCACCGTACCTCCGGCGGTCTGGCCCAGCACCACGCTCATCACCGACAGGAATACGGCAATCGCCGCCACATCGTCCAAAACGGCCAGCGGAATCAGCGTACGGGTTACCGGACCCTCCGTATGATACTCCGTCACGATGGACAAGGCGGGTGCGGGTGCGGTAGCCAGAGCAATTCCGCCGAATATCAGTCCCAAAAATGTAGGAATCCCCATCACATAAAATATGCCGCAGAACGCCGCGCTCACCACAACAAAGGTGCCCAGAGACTCCGTCAATGTGATGACCAGCACCTGTTTGCCGTAGTTCTTCATTTTTCTCCAGACCATCTCGGTCCCCAGCATAAGGCCCATGCCGCACTCCAGTACTGAGATGAGCCGCTGATAGGTGGGGGCGTCCAACATCTCCTGCGTCAGCAGATTGGCCGCATTGGGCCCCAGCACCATACCCGCAATCAGAAACCCCAACACGGCGGGCATTTTCAGCTTGGCTGCCAATTTTCCAAAGCAGAACCCCAGCGCCGCCACCGCAAGCAGGCGAATGATCCCAATGAACATAATCTTTCCCTCATTTCACAAAAACCTTGCAGCAGGATGTTTCCCCTTCTCATCCGGAAGACGGATAGTTGCGATATGGTTAATTTCATGATAAAATACAGAAAACCCTTTCTGGAGGCAGAGTAATGGCCAATTCCGACTTTACAAAGTTCATGATCGCCCGGGGGCTCAAACAGCTCCTGGAGACAAACTCCTTTTTGGATATTTCTGTGGGAGACATCGCCCAGCACTGTAAAATCAGCCGGAATACCTTTTACTATCACTTCCGGGATAAGTACGATGTGATCTCCTGGATTTTCTATACGGAGATCACCCCTTTGATCGGCGATACCATATCCATGGACCAATGGGGCAGCGGGATGCGGGCTTTGTGCCGCTATATGCAGGAGAACAAGTCCTTTTATATGAACGTTCTGCAATTCGAGGGGCAGAACAGCTTTGCGGACTGTCTGATGGATTTTTATCAAAATCTGGTGCGTACGCTCATTGTGAACGCCGGTGGCGAGCAGCTGCTCAAGCCCAACCAGATCAAGATGATCTCCCGCTTCTACGCACACGGAATGTCCGGTGTCCTGCTGGACTGGGTAAAAAATGGCATGGTGCGCGACCCGGATTCCACCGTTTCTACGCTGGAAGATCTTCTTTCCGGAGAGATCTTCGCGCAAATCGTGGAAATCCAAAACGGTCATCAGCGGAAGGAACCCTCCGACGCAGGTTCCCACTAAGGCCTCCGCAATTCTTTTTCCCGCCAACACCGTATGGTTATGCGTTCCGCTTGGCTGCGTGCTGCAGCCAGGCGGAATTTTTTCTGTGAGCCTCCATCCTCCACCAGGGACGGAACTGGATTAAAAAAGAGCATAGCAGTTTTCCAAAAAACTACATACAGACAGAATCCTTGCTTTGTCCGAAATTCTGACATCTGCGGAACAATAGCCGAAAAGCCAACAACAACCGAATTATGCCCCTGTACAATCCCAGAACAGGCCGCTATAACCAATAGCAACCCGCCATCCGGGCCATATATTTGCCCTTTTTTGATTTTTGAGGTATGATATCACCATACAGGCAAACCCGCCAACTGCATGCAAAGGAGGTCTTCCCATGGAACCTTGTTATCAGGTAACCGTAGACGGAGTAATGCACCAATATCCAGCCGGCACTCCCTACCAAACCATCGCCAGGGATGTGCAGGCGTCTTATCCCAGCGACATTCTGCTGGTGGAACGCAACGGCAAACTCTGCGAGCTGGCCAAGCGTCTGGACCGGGACTGTACCCTGAAGATGATCACAGTACAGGACAAGCCCGGACTTCAGACCTATGAGCGCAGCGCCATTTTCCTCATGCTCAAAGCGTTCTATGATATCATCGGGCAAGACCGGATTCAGCAAATCTGCGTGGAGTATTCCCTCAGTCACGCTCTGTTTATCCGCGCCAAAGGGCAATTCCATCTGGATGAGCCGCTGCTGGAGCAGGTGGAGGCCCAGATGCGGGAGCTGGTCCAGCAGGCCATTCCCATCGAGAAGCATTCCATCCCCACAGACGATGCCATCGAGATGTTTGAAACGAGAAAGCTCTATGACAAGGCAAAGCTGCTGCGCTGCCGGATCACTTCTCGAGTCAACTATTATTCCCTGGAGGACTTCTCCGACTACTTCTATGGCTACATGGTCCCGGATACCAGCTACATCAAATGCTTCCATCTGGAGCTGTTTGAGCATGGGCTCATTTTAAGATTGCCCGACCCGGAGGCATCGGACCGCCTTGCGGCCTTCCAGCCATCCCTCAAGGTCTTTCACGCCCTGGATGACGCGGACCAGCGTTCCAAGCATTTGAACATCGCCAATGTGGCCGATCTCAACGAGGCCATATGCCGGGGCGATGCCACCAGCATCATCCTGGCCAACGAGGCCATGATGGAAAAGCGAATCGGCGACCTGGCAGAAACCATTGCCCAGCGCAGAGATATTCGCTTTGTGATGATTGCCGGGCCCTCTTCTTCCGGCAAGACAACCTTTTCCCATCGCCTGTCCACCCAGCTCATTGCCTGCGGGCTGACCCCCCACGCCATTGCCACAGACAATTACTTTAAAAACCGCTCCGACACGCCGCGGGATGCCAATGGTCAGTACGACTTTGAGAGCCTTGGTGCGATGGATGTGGAGCAATTTAACCACGACATGTCCCTGCTCTTGCAGGGGGAAACCGTAGAGCTGCCCCAATTTAACTTTAAAAAAGGAATCCGGGAGTATAACGGCGACCGGCTCACCCTGGGGCCCCGGGATGTTCTGGTGATTGAGGGAATCCATTGTCTGAACGACGAATTTTCTTATGCCCTGCCCAAGCAGAGCAAATTTAAAATCTACATCAGCTGCCTGACCACTCTGAATGTGGACGACCACAACCGGATTCCCACCACGGACGCCCGATTGCTACGCCGGATTGAGCGGGATGCCAGAACCCGGGGATACAGCGCCAGAGCCACCATCCAGATGTGGCCCTCTGTCCGGCGGGGAGAGGAATCCAATATCTTCCCCTTCCAGGACAGTGCAGACGCAGTGTTCAACTCCGCCTTGATTTACGAAATTGCCCTGCTCAAACCCTACATTGAGCCTCTGCTCTTTGGGGTCCCCAAGGACTGTCCGGAATACTTGGAAGCCAAGCGGCTTTTGAAGTTTTTGAGCTACTTCCTGCCGCTGCCTGCCGACCATGTTCCCACTACCTCGCTTATGCGGGAGTTTATCGGCGGCGGCTGCTACCATGTATAATGGCTCCTGTGTG
>DBFWXD010000032.1:0-2325 GCA_048215895.1 Eubacteriales bacterium | reverse complement strand
ATATATGCCTAAATATGGTGGAAATCAGCAGGAAGCACAGTCTTCACATTGATTACAGTTAGTATTATTACCTTCTGTATTGCCCTTCTCCCCCATTCCGGCCGCAATGGCATTGAGGGCGATGGCACACTCCAGACGCTTGCGCTCCATTTCGCAGGCCACCTCATTGGACTTCGTTATGTCGCCGTTGACAAGCAGATTGGAAGCGGAGCAGCCGCCGCTGCAGTAGAAGCGGGCCCAACACTGGCGGCAGGCGGGACGGGTGTAGATGTTCTGGTTGGCGAAGGTGCCGGAGATGTCCATATTGAAGGAGCCGTCATAGACATTGCCCATGCGGTACTCCTCCTTCCCCACGAACTGGTGGCAGGGATAGATGTCTCCGTCGGGGGTGATGGCCACATACTCACAGCCAGCGCCGCAGCCGCGCAGACGCTTGATGACGCAGGGCCCCTGCTTCAGGTCTACATTGAAGTGGAAGAAGTTTACGTCCTTCCGGCCCATCAGCTCCCGGGCCAGCTTCTCGTACTCCTCCTTCACCTGAGGCAGATCCTCCTCCTTGATGGCGAAGGGATCGTCCAGAGGGCCGCTGGCAGGCTCCACCGACACATGGCGGAAGCCCAGAGAGGCCAGGTGCATAACATCCTCGGAGAAGTCCAAGTTTTCCCGGGTAAAGGTGCCGCGGACATAGTAGTCCTTGGTGCCCCGGCCGGAGACCAGCTTCTGGAACTTGGGAACAATGACGTCGTAGCTCCCCTTCCCGTTTACGGTGGGGCGCATATGGTCGTTGACTTCGGGACGGCCGTCCAGAGAGAGGACCACGTTGGACATCTCCCGGTTGATGTAGTCGATGTTCTCGTCGCTGAGGAGCACTCCGTTGGTGGTGATGGTGAAGCGGAAGACCTTGTCATGCTCCTTCTCCAGAGACCGGGCATAGGCCACCGTCTCCTTCACCGTGTCCATCGCCATGAGAGGCTCGCCGCCGAAGAAGTCCACCTCGATGTTCCGGCGCTTGCCGGACTTTTCAATGACCCAGTCAATGGCCCGCTTGGCGGTTTCGGGGTCCATGGTCATCCGGCAGCCGGTGCCGAAGTCGCCCGTGGAGGCAAAGCAGTACCGGCAGCGCAGATTGCAGTCGTGGGATACGTGCAGGCACAGGGCCTTGACCACCGCCGCCTTGGGCAGGGCCATGGCGGCCTCGGGGTCCAGGTATTCGTCGTCGGTGAAGAGCAGTCCGGCTTTCTGCAGCTCCAGCAGCTCTCCCCAGCACTCGGCCAGCTCCTCGCGGCGATACTGGGGCAGCTGAGCGGCCACGGCTTCCGGCAGCTCCTCCCCCATGGGGCCCTCGATGTGAGAGAGCAGGTCATAGCTCAGCTTGTCCAACACATGGACCGCACCGCTATTTACATCCGCCGCCAGGTACTGGCCCAGGGCGGTAAAGGTATGTACCATCATTGGTTCGTTCTCCTTACAATCAAGATGTTTTCTTCCGCCGGGGCGGAACAAAACGGGGCCGCACAGGCGGCCCTGGAAGCAGCTTTCTGCACAGCAAAAAGGCAGGCGCCGTCAAGCGCCTGCCCTTTCAGGCACGTTGCTTACTGATTCTCGCACTTCTGGTTGGCCACGGTGCAGGAAGTCTTGCAGGCGGACTGGCAAGAGGTCTGGCACTCGCCGCAGCCGCCCTTGGCGGCGCTCTGCTTCAGAGTAGCTCCGTTGAGAGTCTGAATGTGCTTCATGTGGTATCTCCTCCTGAAAATAGTGTAGCGTACGGCTGACACAGTATCTGCCATAGTGAAATGATTATAGCATAGCCCCCGGCATATTTCAATCATCTTCTTCGTTTTTTCTTGGGTTTTCTTCCCAGGATCCCGGGAATGGCGCCGCCGCACAGGCAGGCGCAGAGGATTCCTACCCCGCCGTTGGCAATGGATGCCCCTTCATAGGCAATGAGTCCGGCGGTGAGCAGCAGCAGAAACAGCACAGCCCCTACGCCCAGACCCGCCAGCAGACTGCGCCCGCCGGACCGGCCCACGGCATACACGCCGCCGATCAGCGTACCCAGCACACACACAGCCAGCACGGCCCCCTCCATAGCACTTACCGGAAGCACTCCCATGGAAACCAGAATCGCGCACACCAGCAGAGATACAATGGTCACGATCCCTGCCAATACGCCTCCCTTCAGGATTTCGCACGTGGTATTCAGCCAGGCGCTTCCTCCCTCCTCCTGCCGTTTGTCCCGTTTTTTCATGAAAACACCCTCCCCGCGGTTTTGGTAAAACCTATGCGGGAAGGGTGTCAGACATGCCGGTTATTTACTTGTTGGTG
>DBFWXD010000319.1:0-1981 GCA_048215895.1 Eubacteriales bacterium | reverse complement strand
GCATGTTTGCCGTGACTACCATCATGGGGCGGGCCGCCAAGCCCATCGGAACCGGAATAGAGGACAAGCTCCCCTATAAACGGGGCAGAGGCTTCGGCTTCAGCTTCAAGGAGTTTTTGGGCCAGACCAAAAACTGGGTCCTGTCTGCGGTCATCGGCGTGTTCATCGGTTTCCTGCCCGGCATGGGCGGTTCCCTGGCCAACCAGTTGGCTTATGCCACAGTGAAGAAGGCCTCAAAATATCCGGAGAAATTCGGCACCGGCATCATGGACGGCGTAGTGGCCTCTGAGACCTCCAACAACGCCTCCATCGGCGGTGCCATGATCCCACTGCTGGCTCTGGGCATTCCCGGCGACGGTCCCACCGCCATGTTGCTGGGTGCCTTCATGATCCAAGGCTTGAGTGCCGGACCGTTGCTGTTTACCACCAACGCTGACCTGTGTTACGTAATTTTTGTGGCCATGGGCATCTGCACCGCCCTGATGCTGCTGGTGGAGTACTTCGGCATCCCCCTGTTCCTACAGACCCTGAAGATCCCCCAGGGCATTCTGCTGCCTGTGATTGTGATGCTCTGCGTGGTGGGCGCCTATGCCTCCGGTAATAAGGTGTTCTGCGTTTGGACGGTATTCATCTTCGGCACCGTAGGCTATCTCTTCGGCAGAGCCAAGGTCCCGGGTGCTCCCTTTATCCTGGGCGCCGTCCTGGGCCCCATGATTGAATCCAATCTGCGCCGTGCCCTGCAGATTAGCCATGGCTCTTTCCTGCCCTTCCTGACCCGCCCGGTAAGCTGTATCTTTATTGTTGCTTCTGTCCTTATTATTGTCACTACAGTGATCCACCAGATGAAAGCCGCATCCAAGAGTACGGCGGAGGAGTAATCATGACGAAACGCGAAGAGAGACAGGCCACAATGGGTCAAATCATGCACCAGCGGTTCCATGAACCGTGGACGCTGGCGCAAAAGCCCTTCAAAGTAATTGAAAATGTGTATTTCGTGGGCAACACATGGGTTTCGGTCTACCTAATCGATACACCGGAGGGCCTGATCCTAATCGACTGTGCCTATGAGGAGAACCTATATCTGCTCATCGACTCAATCCGGGGCCTTGGCTTTGATCCCAAGGACATCCGCCACCTACTCATTTCCCACGGCCACTTTGACCACTGCGGCGCGGCACGCCAGCTGCAGGAAATGAGCAACTGTGAGATTTGGATCAATGAGAAGGACGCCTACTTCTTCACCGAGCGGCGGGATCTGATCGCCTTTGAGGATCGGGTCCCGGAGTTTCGTATCGATCATTACTATGATTCAGACCAGTCCATCTGCTTTGGCGGGATGACTATATGGCCAGTACCGTGCCCTGGGCATACTCCCGGCACTACCAGCTTTTTCTTTGAGGTGGAGCATGAGGGCCGCAAACTCACTGTGGCTATGCACGGCGGCCTGGGTACAAACACCCTGTCCAAGGAGGACCTGCTTACCAATGGCTGGCCGTTGAGCTTCCAGCAGGGATATTTGGATATGCTACGACAGATGAAGCGGCGGTCGGTAGATGTGCTCATTCCCTCCCATGCGGGGCATGCCAAAACATATCCCTTCTTTGACATCGCTGCCCAGGATGATGGGACGGGAAATGGATTTATTCGACCCAACGCGTGGCGGGAGATGCTGGAGATCAAGGAACAGGAGATGCTGGCACTGTTGGAGCGCGAAGCGGAGCGGAAATAAGAACAAGATGCG
Source organism: Eubacteriales bacterium (assembly GCA_048215895.1). Classification (GTDB taxonomy): domain Bacteria; phylum Bacillota; class Clostridia; order Oscillospirales; family Oscillospiraceae; genus Lawsonibacter. Next base: position 240 of record DBFWXD010000319.1, on the reverse strand, counting down.
GGGGCTGTCCAGACGGACGGCCCCCGCAAGGGAGAAGGATAGATATGACAGATAATGAACTGGAAGAACTCTTTCCCCAATTTGCCTGCATCGCGGATGGGTCGCTGCGGCAAAAGGCGCAGCGGGCCATGAGATTGGCGGCGCAGCGGGGTGGCTGGGACTGGGAGTCAATTTTAAAATGTCCGGTTACCCTGAATTGGACGGAATGTCCGGTGACTTGGGTGGAGCATGTCCGGGACG
>DBFWXD010000318.1:0-3212 GCA_048215895.1 Eubacteriales bacterium | reverse complement strand
CGGTTAATATCTTTGCCATATCGTTTCGTTCCCTTTCTGTAACATAGAATGGCTGTTTTCCTGAAGGCAAAAGCGGAACGGGTCGGCATCCGATTGCGCGGTGCTGACCCGTTCGGACCGGTCCGTTTTATGTGGACTCTGAGTGATCAGATCAGCCCGATGATTGCCATTGTTGCAGCGATCAGCGCCAGGGCGATGGGGGTGATCACGGTCATGACCAGTACGTGAGGGTAGGACTCCTTGGTGGTCACGCCGCAGACCTGGGCCTCCATAACGAAGGTGGGGCAGTGGGGCAGCGTGTCCATGCCCATCGCGGCCATGCCGACGACCTTGTAGAGCGCCTGGGGATTGACGGTGCCCAGGGACATGAACTGGTCGGCCATGGTGCTGCAGAAGATCTGGGTGCCGCTGAGGGAGGCGCCGGTAATACCGGAAAATACGTTGGTTACGATGACGGCGGAGATGTAGGGGTTCATTTTGTCGGCGAGCATCATCGCAAAGTTCATGAAGTACTGGAAACCGGCGCAGGCATTGACGACGGACGCAAAGCCCATCAGCGCGGCGGTCAGCAGCAGGGGATTGATGCTGGAGGTAAAGCCTGTAACCAGGTCCTGAACGATGTGGCCCTTGAGATACTTATAATTGGTAATAATTAGAACAATAGCGCCCACGCCCATGGCGGTGTTGATGCCGTCGGAGGCGCTCATGGAGTTGGCCAGCACCAGCTTAAGCACAATAATGACAATATAGGGCAGAATAGCCAGGTGAATGGGGGGCAGTTCCTTACCGCTGGTGCTTCCGGCGATGAGTTCGGCGTCGCTCTCAGAGGCTACAAAGCCAATTCCACGGGCACGCAGGGAGTTGGAGGCCCAGGTGAAGTAGAAAATGCCGAAGCCGAAAGCCACTACAAGGAGCACAATTGCCATCGTGGGGGCCGCAAAGGTGGTGACGCCCAGCTTTTCGGACAATGCGATGCACAGCATAGAGGGGGCGCCCGGGGTAACGACATTCAGAACCACGGCTCCATACAGGAAGATGGCGGGCATCAGGAGTTTTGAGACATTGGCTTTGCGGAACATGGGCACAGCCACGGGATAGACGGCAAAAATAATAATAAATGCATTTACACCGCCATAGGCCAAAAGGAAGGTAATAATCAGGGTTCCGGCGACGGTGGCTTTCACGCCGAGGAAGGCGAACAGAAAATTTGCGATAGACTCGGCGGCGCCGCTCTTTTTCATCAGCTCGCTGTAAGCCGAACCAATGGTGAACAGAAACAGGTACGAGCCGAAGGTACTTCCGAGGGAGGCCGCGTAGGTGCCGGTCAGAGTCCCCCAGAACGGGAGCCCGCTGCTTACAATCACGATAATCGAGCCGACCAGGGATGCCACAAAGCCGTTGACACCCTTAAAGGTCAAATAGATCAGGACTGCAACGCCAAGAACCATGCCAATTACGCTGATGATCTCCATACGTTTTCCTCTCTTTCTTATCCAATGATTCCGTACTGGGAGGCGCTCGCTTAACGCTAGGTCAGGACAGTAAAAGCACTATATTTCCATTAAAGAATAATAATGGAATTTAAAGGGCGGACAAGCTCCGGAGGTACTCTGGCCCGTCCCAACTTACCAAATCATATTCCGTTCGGCCTCTTCTCTCAGCCAGTCCCGGAAGTCCGGGTGGGCAATTTTGACCAGGGCCTCAACCCGCTCCCTGATATTCAGTCCCCGCAGCCAGGCGATACCATACTCCGTGACCACGTAGTCGGTGTCGTTTCTGGAAGTGGTGACCGCGGCGCCCCGCGCCAGGAAGGGGACAATTTTTGAGTGCAGCACCTCTTTGCCGTCTGCATCTGTGGCCGAATAGGTGGAATGCATTGCAATGATGGATTTCCCGCCCGGGGACATCTGCGCGCCCTGTACCGTCTCAGACTGCCCTCCGGTGCCGGACCACTGAAGGTTGCCGACGGTTTCAGAGGCGCACTGTCCGGTGAGGTCGATCTCCAGGCTTGCGTTGACGGAGACAAACTTGTTGTTTCTGGCAATGGTGTAGGGATCGTTTGAGAAGGTGGAGGATTTAAAGAGCACGGAGGGGTTGTTGTGGACGAAGTCATAGAGCCTCTGGCTGCCCATGGTGAAGGAGCACACGGAAAAACCGTTCATAAAGCCCTTCTGGGAGTTGTCCACCGCGCCGCACTCAATGAGATCCACCATGGTCTCGGTAAACATTTCCGTGTGGATTCCCAGATGCCTCTTGCTCCTCAGCTCATTTGCCACGGCGTTTGGGATGTTGCCGATACCGAGCTGGATGGTGGAGCCGTCCTCTACAAGAGAGGCCACAAAGGCGCCAATTTTTTTGTCTACCTCGGTGTAGGGCACCAGGGACTTGGTGGGGATAGGGCGGTCGGACTCCACAAGGGCATCCACCTCGGAAATATGTACCTGTGTATCACCAAAGGTGCGCGGAAAGTTGGGGTTGACCTCCAGCAGAACCAGCGCACCCTGATCGATCAGGTCCCGCTCATAGATTGCGCTGACCGAGAGGGAAAAGTAGCCGTGGGAGTCCATGGGGGAGACCGTGGCCAGCACCACGGGCCGGCGGCCCTCGGCCTGCAGGCGCTGTAGAGACTTTCGCAGAACGGAGGTGGAGCTCTGAGGAACGGCGCTGACCAGCTTCTTTTTCTGCGCGTCCCGGAGCCCGGCGGTAAAGAACCAGCCGTTGTGGCTCATGATACCTGCCATCTCGGGGTCCTTCATCGCATCATAATACTGAATGGGAAGGCAGGAGTTCAAAGTAGTGCCTTTTACCCCCGTCTCCTTCAAATGCTGTAGCTTGGACAGGATGGCCTGGGGCTCCGCCGCAGCCTGAGCGGAAAACATGGAATCTCCGTCCTGAATAAGCTCCAAAGCCTGTTCAGCGCTCATTCGTTTCTTCTTGTACAATTCCTGATACTGGTTCACAGGATAACGCTCCTTTCTCGTGGGGCCATGTCTGGTGCGTGGGACAGGGCGCAGAGGAAGGGAATGAACCCCGCCCCACACACCGCCTTTTGAGGAATTTGTCCGGTTATGGGGATTTTGTCTTGCCTGCTTCGACAATTTGATTATAGTTGAAGGGCTATGGTTTGAAAAATACACCTTTTTTATCGCCGCATGAATTTTGGTTATGCCGAAAATAATGTTGCTGTTTTTTGAACTTTAGCCCCGTTTTAT
>DBFWXD010000317.1:0-4936 GCA_048215895.1 Eubacteriales bacterium | reverse complement strand
GGCTTTGTGGTGGCGGTGAGCCGCGGCGCCATGCTGTGCTTTGCCATCTCTGCTCTGGCCTATTTGGCAATGGCCGGCAAGGAAAACCGCATGAAGGTGTTCTTTGCCATGCTGATCTTGGGGGCAGGCGGCCTGGCCTTCGGTGTTGTGGCCTCGTCTTTGCTGATGGGCGGCTCCCTCCTGGGAACCTGGCTGGGAATCCCCTGCGGCGGCCTGGTGTGGCTGCTTTATGAGTTCCCCGGCCGGGGAGCGGCGAAGGCGCTGGCAGGAAAGGGCCGGTGGATTGCACTGGTGCTGGCGGGGGTGGTAGTCCTTGGCGCGGCCGGCGTGTTCTTTGCGTTCTCTCAGACGCAGCCCTTTGTATTTGCTGAGGGCAGCTATCTCTACCGGGGCGTGGATGTGACGGCCGGAGAGAGCTATACCCTGACCGGAGACTGGGACAGCAGCGATGAACTTAAGGTGGTTATATACGGTGCGACCCGGGAGCAGACCATGCTGGGGCAGACGGAGACCTATTATAATGGTCCCTTGAGTGAAGCAGCCTTTACCGTGCCGGAGGGGGTTGACCGGGTACTGCTCCGAGTTACCGGTCCGGAGGGTCTGGAGATGCGCAGCCTGGCTCTGTCGGATGGGACGGAAATCCCCATGGACTACCGGTATCTGCCGGATACCATCATCAACCGTCTGCAGCAGAATCTGTTTGAGGACAGCAGCTTCCTGCTCCGACTGCAGTATGACATCGACGGAATGAAGCTGTTTACCCAGTCTCCGCTGATCGGCTACGGGCTTGGCTCCACGCAGGGTATGTTGAGCTCTGTGCAGATCTACTACTACGAAACCCTCTATCTTCACAACCACCTGCTGCAGGTGATGAACGAGACCGGCCTCATTGGACTGGCTGCGTTCCTGGCGTTTTTGCTGGGCTGTGCGTGGCTTCTGGGCAAGAGAATGCGCAAGGACGGAAGCGACCTGCTGGCCCCGTCGCTTTTGGCCTGCTGGATTATGATGAATCTCCACGGGCTGATGGAAATTTCCTTCTCCATCCGTATGTACCAGTGTGCGGCCTTCACGCTGCTGCTGCTGGCTGTGGTGGCCTATCAAGAGCCGGTACAGGGGAAGAAGGGAGTCTGGAGCGGTATTTGTGCCCTGGTGGGGGCGCTGGTGTGGCTAGTGGTCACGGCGGCGCTGATTCTGGGCAGTCAAATGGCCCAGCAGGAATTCCAGACCATGGACAGCAGTGGTATGGGATATAGCCAGTTTATGAGTACCATGAACCGGCTGGACTGGATGGACTGCTACACCGATCAGGACTATAAGGTCAACATGATCGGAGCGGGCCTGCAGCAGGGCGGAGAGAGCGGCCTGGCTGTGGCCCGGCGCTGTGCCGATGAGCTGATGGCTAGGGAAGAATTTAATGCCTGCTATCAGACGGCGTATTACTATTATCTGCCCCAGGGTGATATGGAGGGCTTCTTCCAGGCACTTCAGATTGGCTTGGTTCAGGAACGGGCCAACGCAGAGGCGTGGAACAGCGCAATGAAGCTGTGTACGGTCACTCTGCTCCAGCTGGATGAGAAGCAAATCGATGCCTTTGTGGATGGCATCCTGTCCCTCCAGGAGCAGATGGACCAGGCCAACGAGGTACTGGTCTCGGACGTGGCATGGGATGCCAGCAACCAGATCCTGGTGGATGCGGCACAGTCGGTACGGGAACAGGGCCTGCAGGGTGAGGAGGCCTATCTGTCCCTTGCAAAAGCGGTAACTGCTCCGCCAGAAAGCTAAAAGAAGAGGGATGGCCGAAAAGCCATCCCTCTTTTTATATCGTCAGAGTTTCAAAAGAAACTGCCGGCCGCTGATTCGGCGGCCGGCAGAAAGAATATCAACCAATTTTGGAAACGGTGCGGGAAGCGGTGTGGGCAGGAACTTCCACTTCCTCTCCCTGTACACGGTTTACTTCTTCCGGTTCGTGGAAGGTGGGGACCACTTCGTGGAGGGCCCGGCGGATGGCCGCGGGGGAATTCTCCTCCAAGGCTGCGCGCAGCAGCTTCAGCTTCTGCTCCATTTCCCGGGGAGTAATTGCGGGCTGACGCTCAATAAAGATCTGACTGTTCTCCGTCTGCTCGATATCCCGGCTGGCAATGAGCAGCTCTTCATAGAGCTTTTCTCCGGGGCGCAGGCCGGTTTCGATAATCTCAATATCCCGGTAGGGCACCAGACCGGACAGGCGAATCAGATTTTCTGCCAGATCCAGGATCTTCACCGGCTGGCCCATGTTCAGGACAAACAGCTCGTTCTTTCTTGCCTGAGCGCCTGCCTGGAGGACCAGCTGGGCCGCCTCGGGAATGGTCATGAAATAGCGGATGATACGCTTGTCCGTCAAGGTAACCGGGCCGCCTGCCGCAATCTGCCGCTTGAAGAGGGGAACCACCGAGCCGTTGAAACCAAGCACATTGCCAAACCGCACGGCCACATAGTCTGTGGTGCTGTGGCCCTTCATGGACTGCAGAATCATCTCGCAAAGCCGCTTGCTGGCTCCCATGACGGAGGTGGGATTGACCGCCTTGTCGGTGGAGATCAGAAGGAACTTTTCTACCTTAAATTCATTGGCGGCCCGCACCACATTGAGGGTGCCGAACACGTTGTTGCGAATGGCCTCCTGGGGACTGACCTCCATCAGAGGCACATGCTTGTGGGCGGCGGCGTGGAACACCACGTTGGGACGGTAGCGCTCCATCAGCTGACGGATCCGCTCCAGATCCCGGACGGAGGCAATTTCCACCGACAGGTCCAGCCGCCCGCCGTAGCGGTAGAGCAGCTCCTGCTGAATGTCGTAGGCGTTATTCTCATAGATGTCCACAATGATCAGCTTGCGGGGGTCGTGCTTGACAATCTGGCGGCAGAGCTCAGAGCCAATGGAGCCGCCACCACCCGTGACCATCACGGTTTTGCCCTCCAGGAAGGCATCCACAGGGGCGGGGTCCATCACAATGGGAGGACGCCCCAGAAGATCCTCAATCTGAATTTCCCGAAGCTGGCCCCGGATGGGCTTGCGGTCAATGAGCTCCATGGTGCTGGGCAGGGTGGAGATATGAACATTTTCCAGCTTGGAGAGGGACTGGAGAATTTCATGGCGGCGGTTTTCATTGGCCGAGGGAATGGCCACAAACACATTGCGGATGCCCAAGGCTCTCAGCTTTGCGGGAGCCTGAGCGATGGAGCCCTCCACCCGGATACCGTGGACGGTTTTATGGATCTTTGCCGGGTCATCGTCAAAGAAGCACTCCACCCGGAATTTGCTTTCGTGGTTGCTGCGCAGCTCCTCCAGCAGTTGGAGGCCGGCGGAACCGGCGCCCACAATGGCTGCGGATACCTGATGGTTTCCCCTGGTATAATGGACGTGGTTTCGGTACAGGCGGTAAGCGAAGCGGACCAGAAGCATACCCAGGACCCACAGTCCGCCGATGGCGGTCAGGGTAATAAAGGAGATAATCACCTGGCTCATCAGGGTGCGGGCGACAATTTCATAGACCAAAAAGCCGAAAAAGGCGGCCAGCAGCAAGGTCATGTATTCCCGGCTCTCTGCGTACCGCCACAGACTTGCATAGGTGCGGAAAATCAGCTGAGCAATGGTGACGCAGGCGTACATCACCGCCAGGTGAACGGCCAGGTACAAAAGCCGCCCCGGCAGGTTCTCATGAAACCAGTGGGAACAAACCAGACAAAACAGCGTAGCGGCCAAAAGAATGGCGCTGTCGCAGGCAAACAGCAAAAAGCTGCGTAAAAACTTCACAGAAAACTCCTCCGCTCTCATATGAGTTGGACAAGCAGGTTGCTTCAAAACCTGCTCCATCATAGCATATCCCAACCAAAAAAGAAAGGGGAGAATTGAGCCAAAATAGGTCGAATTTGTATGAGCGGTGTGGAAAAAGACTGAGTGTTTCCCACCTCAGACGGGGGCAGAGCAGTTGCGCGGGAGCGCGTTTTGTGATACCATCAGGATATTCTCACTCCGCCGGATTGGGCGGAGACGGACCAGGAGGCGGACGATGGAGCTTGCACAGTATTTTCCGGTATGGGATCAGCTGACTTTGGAGCAGCGGGAGACGCTTTTGGGGGCGGCCAGCCGTCAGAGCGTAAAAAAAGGCACCGTTCTTCACAACGGTTCGGCGGACTGCACCGGACTGCTTTTGGTCTGTTCCGGGCAGCTGCGGGCGTATATCCTCTCGGAAGAGGGAAGGGAAATTACCCTGTACCGGCTGTTTGAAATGGATATCTGTCTGTTTTCCGCCTCCTGCATGATGCACAGCATTCAATTTGATATCACCATAGAGGCCGAGCGGGATACCGACTTTTGGCTGATCCCCACCGAAGTCTATAAGCGCATGATGGAGACGTCCGCCCCTCTGGCCAACTATACCAATGAGATTATGGCCAGCCGGTTTTCCGAGGTCATGTGGCTGATGGAGCAGATTATGTGGAAAAGCTTTGACCAGCGGCTGGCCGCGTTCCTGCTGGAGGAGGCGGGGCTGGAGGGGAGCAATCAGTTGAAGCTGACCCATGAGATCATCGGGAACCACCTGGGCTCCGCCCGGGAAGTGGTCACCCGTATGCTGCGGTATTTTCAAAATGAGGGAATGGTCAAACTGAGCCGAGGGACAGTGGAAATTCTGGACCCGGAGAAGCTCCGGCATCTGGCCCAGGCATGATGGAAAACGCCCGCCGACAAATACTTGGCGAAAAAACCAAGCGGAAGAAGAACGAAAAACTCTGGGGCACCCTTTTGGGGTGCCCCAGAGTTTTTTGTTATGAAATCAAGAAAGTCTTGACGCAGGCTTACCGGGCCAGCAGTTTCTTCATGCTCTCTTCCAACCCCTCTATGGTCAGGGGGTACATGGGGAACATGGAGGAAATTTTGTTGTAGCTCTCAGCCCACTCC